>NZ_JAFCXG010000018.1:0-37346 GCF_049898185.1 Acinetobacter sp. 40AMC3-4 | reverse complement strand
AATACATCTCGTGAATCTGATCGTTATAGTACGCGGGAAATAAAGTGGCATAAAGTTATTCCAGTTTCATCATTACAAAAACAAGCTGATGATATTAGTCTTAAATTACGTGATTTAAATGTGTTAATTCAGTCGAATAATTGGAAAATTGATTTGATTGAAGCCTAATACTCCTTTAGATATAATCAAGTTGAACATACTGGGCGAGTACAAGATCCCTTACTTCCACAACATAGGATTGTAAATAAAGTGTAGTGGCTTGCAAAGCAAGTGGATAAGCTTAAAATTTTAAGTACAAATCAATCCATCACTTGGCATAACTCAAATCTTTGTGCGAACAAAGTTACACGTTACTTATAACTACCATGTACTGACAGTATGTTCACCTCAATTACTAAAAATAAAGAAATGAGCAAGCATCAGCTCAACTACATTTCTATTTTTAATTCGGTTCGGCTTTGTTGCATAACGAGCTGAAAAACAGATTTTGAAAACAGCAGATTCAAATCACAAGTGCGACACATTTGTAGTTAGTTGAAAAATTTAGGTGTATTCGTAGAATCATTAGACTTTTTCAACTCGCAATTGGAAAGCACGCAATGAAGAAATACACCCAACTCTCTCAAGATGAAAGTAAGCGTCCGCTGAGCCCCACTTTTTCTCACTCATGAATACCACGATAGTGTCCACTAAATTTTAAGTGGACACCTATTTATGGATTTAAAGACAGTTATAGACAGCACACCAATGCTAAAAAAGCCCCGTCGAACCTTCACGGCTGAATTTAAACATCAACTTATTCAGCAATGCCAGCAGCCAGATACATCAGTGGCTAAGGTCGCAATGCAACATCAGATCAATGCCAATCTGTTGCATAAATGGATTCGTCAGTCCAGATCAATGCCCCTGCATTAACACCCCCTCCATTCCACAGACTGACTTTCTTCCGGTCATGCTTCACCCGACTCCAGTCAAACAAGACGCACCTCCGCCACCTGTGCCGGAGAAGAATGCTGTCGCTCATATCAGGATTCCATTGCATAAGGAACAAAGTTCCGCAAGGGATCAGATGATCGAGATCGACTGGCCAGTGGAGTCAGTAACTGAATTACTGTTGCTGATCCAGGGTTTGACTCAATGATCCGTATTGATGAAATCTGGTTGTCTACCCAGCCCATGGACATGCGTGCGGGTATGGATACTGCCATGGCTAAGGTGTTGAGAGCCTTTGGCTCGATCAAACCGCATTGCGCTTACCTGTTCTGTAATAAACGTGGCCATCGCATGAAAGTGCTGGTGCATGATGGACGGGGATCTGGCTGTGTGCCCGGCGGCTGGAACAGGGAAAATTCCACTGGGCGCAGGTTCACCAGGGTGAAAGCATGGCGATCAGTCTGGAACAGTTACAGTCACTGATCCAGGGTTTGCCTTGACAGCGCATTGGTGGTGACGATGCTCTAAACCAGCTTGGTACATTCTGCTATTCTCCAAACGTTCTATTTCCTCTGCGTCATGACCTCAGGCATACTGCGGTCATTAAAATGCTGCCTGACTTAAGCCAACTGACCCATGAACAACTGCTGGAATTTACCAGACAGCTAGCGCTGCAGCATCAACAACTCGCAGAAGATAAACAACAATTAGATACCAAAGTTCAGCATCTTGAAGTATCAAATCAGCAATTGGATACCAAAGTTCAACATCTTGAAGCATGCAACCAACATCTCTCTGTTCTCATTCAAAAATACGAGCATGAACTTGCGCTATTTAAACAGTATAAATTCGGTAGTAAAAATGAACATCTCACCGCAAAACAAATCCACCTATGGGACGAAGCGGTTGAAGAAGATATTGCTGCGGTTGACCTGGAACTGGAACGACTGAATGCAGATAAAATGAATACAGCTGCGCAGAAAAGCGAGTATGCACGACTCTAAAATCACCAAAGCGTTCGAATAAGTCTCACCACGGGATACCTGAACGATAGCGCTTCAACAAATAGTCGGTTATCTTTGGCCGTTACTCCAACAGTACCCATTCGTCCAGGTAACAGATCTTTAACCTGTTCCCACTGATCATCTTTTAATGCATAGCGTTTAGTCATGAAAAATTATGAGGACCGGTAAGATTTTCTCAAGCTAATTGATGACACGCCCTAAGAATAAAAAAATATTTATAAAAATAGACGTCTTGCGTTAGTCAAAATTTAAAATTTAAACAGCCAAAAGCTACATATTATAAGGTTTTAGCCAATTCAAAAATTAGGTAAAACGATACTTTCGCAAGAGGTCTAATCTATATTTTTTAGATTTAGCTATACAGAATTTATCATTCTGTATAGCATAGACTTTATACTCTATTAGTATCTAGAGTATAGTAAGAGTCAGACTGCTTAGCTAAAAGTTCAATAAACTGCGGAATTGCACTTGCACTTAAAGTATAAGGGTTAAATTCATCTATTTTATGCTCAGAAAAGAAATCAATAATATCTTTATGAATGATGGCATATTTCATATTCCATCGAGAAAAGAGATTTTCACTAATATCTTCAGAGTACATTAACTCGCAATTTTTATGACGAGAATCTTTCAAAATTTTTTCATAGAATAAGTTTTCTATTTTATCCCTTTTACCTTCTAAACATTGCACAAAATAACCATTTCCATAATAGAGAACCCCACATATAGAGTTTAACGAATTAAATCTTACAGCTTCAGTGAGAATATCAAATAAGTCATTTTTAGGATTATCGCAATCATATAATTTACTTACATATAAGATTCTTGCATTACTCATTACAGCCTCAGTACATATAAATGAATAAATAAATCTTGAAATTCAACTAAAAAAAGTTAGAATTCTAATTGAAAATAAATATATAAAAACAGCAATACAAATTTCCTTATACCTCAATCAGATAAAAATTATATATGGAAGGTTGCTACTTATATAAGTTTTTCAACTTTGTAACACATCACAAAGCGCGATTTTTTACTTACACATAACTGATTTAGATACAGTTATATTGAAGATCAAGACGAGTTAAGATAAGCATCTAAATAATATTTATAACGATAAAAAAGCTATAAAGTAAAGAGTGCTAATTTTAACATGATAAAGCTATGTTGATAAGGTAATGCCCCGAAAAATAAAAGGATCTAAAAGGGTTTTGTCGCACAAACCTACCTCTAAGGGCTTATTTAGCAATATAATTCTCAAATGAATAAGCCCACACCTAAAATTTATCGTACAACCAATTGGTCATCCTACAAGCGCGCTTTGGTCAATCGTGGTAAATTAACAATTTGGTTTGATCCAGAAACACAATGGTATGTACAGCCATAAGGTAAACATGGTCCGAATCAAACTTATTCTGATGCTGCTATTCAATACTGTCTGATGATTAAATTTATATTCCATCTGTTTTTACGTATGGTCAATGGCTTTGTACAAAGTCTCATTCATCTTTGTAGATCAGATTCCACAAGAAGAACAGATTGACTCCGTCTATACTGATGGGGCTTATGACACCAAGCAATGCCGTTAGGTAATCGCAGACCGACAAGCACATGCGGTGATTCCGCCAAGAAAAAATGCGAAACTTTGGAAAGATACAAAGCTTAGCTCGCTAGAGCAAAATGAATTACTTCGAACAGTTAAACGTTTAGGCAGGACATTATGGAAAAAATGGTCTGGTTATCATCGTCGAAGTTTAGTTGAAACCAAGATGCATTGCATCAAACTATTAGGTGATAAATTAGCAGCAAGGAGTTTTTCTAGTCAGGTGAATGAGATTCATGCACGCATAGCCGTATTGAACAAATTTACAGAATTAGGTCGTCCTCATACCCAAGTTGTCACTTGAATTCTGTTCAAATGAGCAGAGTGTTGTCTTTTAAATCTTTGTGCAACAAAGCCCTTTAAAATTACATTTAGCATAAAATCTCTTATGCGAAGTCCAATATTAAATTAATCCTTTCACAAGGAAGAAGCTTGCTACAATGACCAATAAAACTGCAAAGCATTTCTTTAACATTGCTGGCGATAAAGCATGTGCCGCCTTCGCACCAAACTTAGCCGTAATGAAACTCATGATGCTAATGCCAATAAATGCATAAATATGTACGTAACCAATGGTATTAGGTACATTAATCTCAGCATTTATACCAAAAATAATAAAACCTAATGCACCAGCGACAGCAATGGGGAATCCACATGCCGCAGATGTTCCAACCGCCTTTTGCATGACCACACCATAGCGATTCAGGTACGGAACCGTCAGACTTCCACCACCTATTCCAAAAATTGCTGATGCAATCCCAATGACACTACCAGCAGCAACTTGTTGACCTGATGAGGGTAACGTTTTCGTTGGGTCAATTGCTTTTTTGGCACCTGTAAACATCGTATATGCGACCCAAATCAGAAATAAGCCAACAATGATTTGTAGATGTAATCCTGATATCAAACCAGCAATACCTGCCCCAAAAAAACAACCAATCGCCATAGGTGGCGCTAGATTTTTAAATACAGGCCATAGCACAGCGCCATTTTTATGATGTGCCATTAATGAGCTAATTGAAGTGACAACGATTGTTGCTAAAGATGTACCTAATGCGAGATGCATAACAACATCAGGGTCATAACCCATTTGAGTAAAGACAATAAAAAGCAGTGGTACAATAATCGTACCACCGCCGACACCAAACAGCCCTGCTGCAAAACCAGCAAAAGCGCCGATGACTAAAAAGGTTATAAGTTCCACAATAAACTAACTTTAAAAAGATAAAAGAATTAAGGCATTGAGTTAAGCGTGTTCCAACTGACCCACTTGATGATAAGCACGGTTAAAATACACCAGACTTTCTTCTTGATCGCTTTGTTGAACTTTAAGAACACGACACATGAAAACACTGTGTGTACCGACTTGCTGAATATCTTGAATCTCACAGTCAAAACTGACTAATGCATCTTCCAAAATCGGCGAGCTTGTTTCTAACGTGCTCCAATCACCTAGTTTGAAACGATCTTCTGAGCTAAACTTACTTGAAGCAAATGCGTTAGAAATTTGCTCATGCTGTGTACTCAGCACATTGACCGCCAAGACTTTATTTTCAAAAAAATGGGCATGTGAACGGGAGGATTGATTCATACAGACTAATAACGTTGGCGGTGTATCCGTCACGCTACATACGGCAGATGCAGTAAATCCATGCATACCTGTTTCACCCGAAGTCGTAATAACATTCACTGCTGTGGTGAGTAAAGACATTGCATTTCTAAAGTCTGTTGCTTCAATCATCTCTTTCATCTCAAATGTACATATCACGTGCTCGTGCATAAAGCTGGACAAATGACCTTGCGATGATTTGTTCTGCTTCGCACGAGACTACGTTTGATTAAGCTTCTAGCTCTTTACGAACAATGGCAGCACCTGCGCTTAAAGCTTCAAGTTTGCCACGTGCCACTTGGCGAGATAGCGGTGTCATACCACAGTTAGTTGAAGGATACAGTTTATCTGCATCAACAAATTGCAATGCTTTGCGTAGCGTATTTGCTACTTCCTCTGCAGTTTCCACTTGAGTGGTTGCCACATCAATTGCACCCACCATCACTTTCTTACCACGGATCAATTCGATTAAATCCATTGGTACACGTGAGTTTTGGCATTCAAGTGAAATAATATCGAGCTTAGATTGTTGTAGTTTCGGGAATGACTCTTCGTATTGACGCCATTCATTACCTAAAGTTTGTTTCCAATCTGTATTGGCTTTAATGCCGTAACCATAGCAAATATGAACTGCAGTTTCACATTTTAGACCTTCAAGTGCACGTTCTAAGGTTGGTACACCCCAGTCATTCACTTCATCAAAGAATACGTTAAACGCAGGTTCATCAAATTGGATAATGTCTACGCCTGCTGCTTCAAGTTCTAAAGCTTCTTGGTTCAAAATTTTGGCAAATTCCCAAGCCAGTTTTTCACGGCTCTTGTAGTGTCCGTCAAAAAGTGTATCAATCATGGTCATTGGACCAGGCAACGCCCATTTAATTGGCTGACTGGTTTGGCTGCGTAAAAATTTCGCATCGTCTACAAACACTGCTTTTTTACGAGAAACATCACCCACAACAGAAGGTACACTCGCATCATAACGATTACGAATACGCATCGTTTCACGCTTTTCGAAATCCACACCTTCAAGATGCTCAATAAAGGTGGTCACGAAATGCTGACGGGTTTGCTCGCCATCACTCACGATATCGATACCCGCAGTGACTTGCTCATGCAATGATAATTTCAAAGCATCACGTTTAGCTTCTAATAATTCTTCGCCTTCAAGCTTCCATGCAGACCATAATTTTTCAGGTTCAGCTAACCAAGACGGTTTTGGCAAGCTACCCGCAGTTGAAGTTGGGAGTAAAAGTTTCGGTTGTGTAAGCGCCATGTCTAATCTTCTTTGTCTAAATTCGTAAATCTGTTTATCAATTTAATGGATTAAGCAGCTGTTTCGACTTCGAAATTTACAGCCCATTCATTTAAAATGTCTTGATAAGGCTTAATGAAGTTTTCTTCCGTCCATTTACCTTGTTTAACTGCAAGCTCACCACGTTCCACACGGTCATAGACCACACGTGTAAGTGAATAATCGCCATAGCTTAGACTTGGTTGATACACCACACCTGCAGGAGAGTTGGTGTTGTAAATTTCAGGACGATAGATCCGTTGGAAACTTTCCATGGTCGCAATAGCACTGATCAATTCAAAATCAGTATAATCACGGACTAAATCGCCAGCGAAATAGAATGCTAATGGTGCATTACCACCTTCTGGTTTAAAGTAGCGTACACGTAAACCCATTTTGGCAAAATATTCATCGGTACGTGAATATTCATCATTTTTGTATTCCACACCCAAAATAGGATGTACGTTGGCTGTACGGAAATACGTTTTAGAGGTTGAAACGCTTAAGCAAATGACAGGTTGTTTTTTAAATTCTGCTTTAAATACATCTGAATTGACTAAATGTTGATAAAGCTTGCCATGTAGATTGCCAAAATCTTCAGGTTTTTCACCTACACCACAACCCAATTGTGGCAATACCACACTGAAGTCGTAATCACGCACATAAGATGAGAAGCTATTGCCGATCATGCCTTCAATACGCTCACCTGTTTGATGGTCAATCACAACACTTTTAAGTGTTTCAATAAATGGGAAAGTTTGACCATTACCTTCAATATCAATTTCCGCAGAAATAATGTCAATCTCAAGTGAATAGCGATCACCTTTCGGGTTATCAACGGTTGCCAAGCTATTAAAACGGTTGTTGATCATCGCAAGGGTACGACGCAAGTTTTCTTCACGGCTTTCCCCACGTGCCAAATTGGCAAAATTTGTGGTTAAACGTGTGCTTTCTGCTGGCGTGTAGTTTTCATCAAAACGGATACGTTTAATTGAACACTCAAATGCTGTACTCATGGAGATTGCCACCTAAAAATTTTATAAAAAGCTAAATTTCTGAATGGCTGTATTTAAACGTGAATAAGAAAGTGAGTAAAACGATATAAATTCAGCTTAAGATGAGAAATACTCATCTTAATAAATTAAAGATTCTGAGGATTTTTAGTTATTCAGTAAGTTAAGCGGCTATCTAAAATCTTTATCTGAAATTGATAATGTTTTTTGCAACTCTACCAAAGATAATAAATCTCCAACTATCAAGTATGTGTAAATAACATAACGATCAGCTTCTTGCCTAGAAGTAATAATATCATGAGAACCTTTCTGAGCAGCTTTGAAAATAGCATCTAACCGCTCGCCCAAATATTTCATCTGTGAACCAACGATTTCCTCAAATCTTTTAGAGTCTGACTGCTCATCAACATATGCAATAATTCGATTTATATAATTATCCACACCTAATTTAATAATTTTAGTTTCACCATTGTCTAAATTAATAGTCTTATCCTCTCTAGCAGGATAAATCACATCAGCAGTATCTTGTAATATTCGCCTACAACTATGAACAGCATTTGACCAATCCTCTGAATTTTCGGACGTTAAATTCTCATAAACAGATGCAAATTTTTGTGCTGATAATGGTACTAAATCTCCAATTTTTCCGTCTACAAACTTTCTTGTTCTAGAAAAAATATCTGACGTAATTTTTGAATATTTTAGCTCATAATATTTATTAGACACGTATTCGCATACAAAAGCTTGTCGTTTAGTTAGAAATTGAGAGTTCGTGCTAATACCATCTCTTAAACTCTTTCTTTCTAAAAAATTACTAGTGCCACCTGATGAAACAAATTGATTCGGATTAGCTGAACTTATTGAAACATTAGGATCATGTGCAATTTTTAGACTATCCTTCATTGCTTCCAATTCAATCTCCATCGCTCCGATTGACCCTAACTTAGCTTTCTCTACGGTTTTTCCTTCTCCAGCTTTTTTACATAAGTCCCATATATCGGGTGTTAAACCATTTGGGCTTGAAGGATAACCACTACTTTCAAAGATAAAAATTCTTTGGTAATCGAATTCATTTAGCAATCTTGCCAATCTACTCGCCTTTAATGCGCAATTAGATAAAGAAGAGGTACTTAACTCAATATTACTAATAATTTCTTCACTTAATTTTAAAGCTTCATTCAATGACTCTTGATTAACTTGCAATGTTCTGCTTCCAAAGCATTATTGTAGTTATTCTCTTATATACTTTAGTTCTTATTAAATTTCAATTAGTGAATTTCTTTCATCTTAACCTTAGAAAATATCAGTATATCAAATCCTTACTATCTAATTAAATCGTTAAAATATAGGGTTTAGATTTAAACCCATATAACTATGTCAAACAAACTTGAACGTCAGAAATTGACTCTCCCAGCAGGTCACGACAAGCTTCTGCTTCACTCCTGCTGTGCACCATGCTCGGGTGAAGTGATGGAAACCCTAATTGAATCAGGCATCGACTTTTCGATCTTTTTTTATAATCCCAATATTCACCCTGTCAAGGAATATGAAATCCGTAAGGAAGAAAATATTCGCTTTGCAGAAAAACATAATATTCCTTTTATTGACTGTGATTACGATACAGACAATTGGTTTGCACGTGCCAAAGGCATGGAAAATGAGCCAGAGAAAGGTATTCGCTGTACCATGTGTTTTGATATGCGCTTTGAACGGACTGCCCTTTATGCAGCTGAAAATGGCTTCAGCCTAATTAGTAGCTCATTGGGTATTTCTCGTTGGAAAGATATGAAGCAGATCAATGATTGTGGGCATCGTTCTGCTTCACATTATGAAGGTATCACCTATTGGGACTACAACTGGCGTAAAAATGGTGGTGCTGTTCGTATGCTTGAAATCAGCAAGAAGGAAGAATTCTACCAACAAGAATATTGTGGCTGTGTATACTCCTTACGTGATACCAACCGTTGGCGTATGAGCCAAGGTCGTGATCGCATCAAATTGGGCGTGAAATTTTATTCGAATGCCATGGATGATGAAAGCTAAGCTTCAGTCGCCAGATACCAATTTTTCCAGGAACTGGTTCCACGGACTTCAATGGGTACAGTTGGAATCAGTTTTTCTTTTAGAACGTCAGTCTGTCCCACGGCTTTGGCAAGTCGGGCTTTCACAGAATGAATGCATTCACGATCTCCAAACTCACAGCGATCCAATGTCGTACCACCACAAGGACCATTCGCCAATCCTTTGGGACAAGTTTCAGGGCAAATATATAAAGTATCTCCTAACCTACATTGACCACAACTTTCACAACCCATGATCCCTTGCTTAGAGATAAATTCAGTTTTTAACAATGCTTTTGCTGCAGGCGCATTTTCCCAGAATGAGGCTTTAAAAATAAAATGCCCCACACCTTTGGCAATTTTGGACTCAAATAGAGCCTTGTGCATGAAATGCAATTGCTGATATTTAATAAGCTGGCTAGAGGATAGTTGGCGGGAATAATAAGCTAATTCTGGCACGAGTTCATTTTTAGTCTTCACTTGCCACAGTGCATTCCAGAGTGCTTCGAGTTCATGTAAACCATAATGTCGATATTGTTCAATATATTTTTCTAAAAGCTTTTGCTCTTCAGGCTTATGGCATGCTGAAAGATGCACACCTGCAAAACTCAAATATTTACACATCAATAGTTGTATAGCACAACGTTTATAAGCATTCTCAGTTCGTCCATCCTGTTCTTCCTGAGCCAACACTCGTAACATGTGTGGTGTAATCACAATTCCTGCGACCTTATGTTTCACCATAAAATTGGCACGTGCCAAACTAAGTGGCATAACACAAGCAAGTATATTTTGTGGGTATCGATGACGATTTAAAAAAGCCTTGGCTTGTTTTAAAGCCTCCATATCGTAACCCAACTGGGTAACGATAAAGTCTGCTCCTGCTTTAATCTTTTTGTGAAGTTTTAAATATTGTGCATCACGTTCAGCTTCAGCATATTTAAAGGGATTAAAAGCTACACCAATGTGAAATCCACCATAACACTTTGCGGCCATGACCGCATTTACAGACTCTAAATATCGGGTGCGATTCGTTCCATCTTGACCATTTGTATGCCCTTTTAACTTATCACCTGTGAGAAGCAGTAAATTTTTCTGTCCCGAAGCTTGAGTTGATTTTAAGAAGGTCTCAAAATCAGTAATATCCCGACCTTTCCCTGAATAATGGATGAGTTTTTCCACAGATGAAGGAAATGTCTTCGCACATTCAAGTGGTGGCAAATCACTATCGGCATGCACTCGATCTGCCAAAGTGATCGCACATGGAAATTCTGCTAAAGACATTGGTACGCCAATGCCCTTAGCAGAACTTAAATATTCCAACAAAATACAAAACTGATTGTGCTTAAAATGGGAAGCAAGCTGTGACATAAAATAAAGTTCAAATAAAAATGATTAAAGCAGGTCGCTATTATATTCGACCTAACAGAATCAGCCCGATTAATCTTAAACAGGCTGATATAGAAAATTTTAGTCAACAATTATGCAATGAATCTATTCACTACATTCAATCAGGCAACTTTCTCATTAGTTTCTCGCTCTAATGTGAAATGAAATGCCTATTTTTCAAGAATATTTTGATACGACTTAATGAAGTTCTCTTCTATCCATTTACCTTGCTTAAGATTCAATTGAACACGTTCAACACCGTCATAAACTTTACGAGTTAAGAGAAATCATTATTGTGAACAGACTATTTCTCTAAGTTGATTCATCACAATATGTAATTTATAGCCATAGAACCGACCCATTGAGCTTTTACCACGAGATGCAATTTTAGATAATAATTTATGGCGGTGAATAGGTTTGTGCAACAAAGCCTATTCTAATTAAAACTTGGATTTCATAACCATTAATTTACAGTACAACTATCAATAAAATCGCCCCACCATTGCATCATTTCCATACGCTGATTAAAATATTCTGCATGATTATAACTCGCACGGGTTTTATTCTTATCAATATGAGATAGCTGTGCTTCAATCCAATTTGATTGAAATAAACCGGATTCATTTAATATGGTACTAAATGTTGAGCGCAAACCATGAGATGATAGTTCATTTTTAGTATATCCCATCTTTCTAATAATTAAGTTCAGGGTATTAAAATGAATGGGTTTATTATTATTTCTTGGACTGGAAAAAACATATTTGTCTCCATGAGACCAGATTAGTGCAGATCTTACAACTTCAAGTGCTTGATCAGATAGTGGAACTAAAAATTCAGGAATATCATGACCTAAAATAACTTTTCTTCTATATTGTTTAATATGTAAGGCTGGTATTTTCCATATTTTTTTATCTAGATCGAAGTGATGTGGTTCACAAAGCAATAATTCTCCACCACGGACGCCTGTATATAATTTAAATAACAGGGCTTTTTTAATAATAGGATCTGTATTAATCTGATTTAATTTAGCTAAGAAATTAGATAGTTCATCTGAATTCAAATGAGGATAGTTTTTCTTAATCTTATTGTTGACTAATATTTTATGAAGTCCATGTGCAATATTATATTCACAATACCCCATCGCTACCGCATAATCATAAATCTGATTTAAATAACTATAGGCTTTCTTTACAGGTTCTTTTACATTTCTAGATTCTATCTTTTTAATAATCTTAACTAGATCATATCTTTTAATTTCAATAAATGGCATTAGTCCAATATTTGGATAAACATCCTGATCTAAACATTTTTTTGCGAGCTGAATTACACCGCATCGTGGTTCATCTTCAAAGGAATTTTTAATTTTAAATTCTAACCACTCTTCACAAATATCCTGAAAAGTTTTGATGTATTTTTTATGCAGTGGTTTATTTTCATAATTATTAAATTTATATTCATCCCGGACTGATCTGGCCTCTTTCAAGGACATTACAGGATATTCACCCAACTTCATGCGAGGACGTTTATTTGTCCCTGCAAGTGAATAGCGGTAACTCCAAGATTTACGTCCGTTTGGTTCTACCTTCAAACTTAAGCCGTCATCATCTGCCAGAAAATAGATTTTTTCCTTTGATTTAGCTTGACGTACCTTAATTTCAGTAAGACTCATGAATTTTTAACCTAACCACAAATGGCACTGCTCAATTGAATTATAGCAAATTTAAGCGATATTCATATGATGCGTATCATACGCATCACATATTTCTATAAGTAATTGTTAAATAAAATTTATATTTAGATTGGCTAGTCCTTAGTAACCAATTAATTAACCATTAATTTTGCAAGTCTTAAATTGGCATTTGAAGTGTAACCCCATGTTATGACTATTCACATTTCTGCTCTATGATTCATGGTTACTTATTAGTTATATTATTATGTCAGGAGCGATACAAGAATTAGGGTAACCTTATGGAAATAGCGAATACGAAATTACTAGCTGGCGCTTTGGTAGCCCTAACTTTAACTATAGTTAGCCCTGTCGTACTTGCAAATGATAACAATGATATACGAAAGACTATTGTAGTTAAGTTTGCTAAAAAAGCTTACTCTGCAAATTATTACGGAAGGATAGATGGATACAAGTATGATTCCTACAAATTTTATGCTAAAAAAGGGCAAAAGTTAAAAGTGAAGTTGACTGGAGGAAATGTTGAAGCTTACTTATGGGGTAATCAATTAAAAGACTCCATCAATCTTGGAGAATATTCTCCAGAGCTTGATGATAATGGTATTTATATTTTACCTGCTTCAGGTGAGTATGAAATTAGAGTATTACAACCTAGATCACAGGCAAGAAAAGATAAAAAACCTCAATACTGGATGAGTATTGACATTAAATAAAGACTTTCTAGATTTTTTTAAGCTTTTATACCAGGGTTCAAAAACTATTGCCAGTTAAACGGGGCGTGATTTTTATTCATATGTTTTTATATTAGTAAAAATGATATAGATACGTAATTCATAGAGATCGTTTCAATTTAGCAATCTCTAAATCCATCTTGTAATTGGCGTGTTGAATCCGTTCATTTGAGGGGTCGTATTGCTTCTGGACTTCATCTAAGAAAGGAGTTTCTTCACATAATTCAAAGTACCTTTCCATCGGTGTTTTACCTTTCAAAGCTGAATGTGGTCTCATCCAGTTATAGTAATGCTGCCATTCGGCTAGCTTGTCTTGGATATCTTCAGAATTAATATCGACAGTAGCGTAGAACTCAGATTTATCAGTCTTTTGAGAACGCTCTACCTTGCCATTCAAATGAGGTGAACCTGGTTTATTTGGCCTAAATTTGATTCCATGCTGCATCAATTTTTTCTGTACTTTTTCAGCAAAGAATTCTCGTCCACGATCGGTCTGTATTCGCTGTATGGGAAAAGGCATTTCTTCAATTACACAGTTAAAAGGTCGAGTGTATCGCAGCTGTTCGGCGTTTATATATCCTTAAAACGCGATATCGTGTGCAGTCATCGATAGATGTGTACTGATATAGTCCAGGGACCCAGTTTACAGGTATCCATTTGAATTCTATCGCCTGGTAATGGACATTCATAACAAATGTAATCTACTTTACGACGGAATTTTTTAATCGGTTTGACTTAATGGGTGGATAGTACTTTATGGATAGTCGCCAAGGACAACGAGACTCCGTGCAGCGCATTTTCAATATTAAAGCTTCTAGCTCAGCATTGATTTTAGTATTTGGCGATTTTAAGGGACATTTACTATGACTACTTAATCCATCAATACCTTGTTCAGAATATCGTTTCCACCACTTGCGTAAAGTTGGTCTAGAAATGCCACATCTCCGACAAACCAGGCCAGTATTATTGGTCTCTTCAAATAATTTAACCCATACGAGTCTTTGTTGAATTTCTCTGTTCATAGACACCCATTATATTGAAGTGATGTCTATGAATCACACAGATTATCATAAGGCTTTTGAAACTGTCGCACCTCATGTTTGAATTCACCCATTAACAGAGTGCGAATTAGTCATTGATCATGTTTGACCACATTTCAAGGAATAGTGTCTAACTTTCGGTATGCAGATTATGGTGTGGGGTTCTCTTAAAGTTTAAACCTCATTATTTTACTTCAGTAATGCTGATTGGCTGGTCTTTTACAAATTCAACAACCCCTTCACCACGTTTAAAGTGAATTGAAACTCCATTATTATTAGCTAAACGAATACCACTACCAACAACTGTTTGCTTTAAACGATATACCACGCCTGAGTTATCAGTCATTAAAGCAGTTTCAAAGTTATCCGATGATTTCAGAAAAATTAATAAACCATTCGGACCAGAAAATTTAAGGACCTGCGTATCAGCTGAAGTATTGCTTGTAGCCTTATTTTGTAAAGTTTCAGTCTTTAGACTCGAAGTACACCCAGTCATTGCTAAAACTAACAAGGTTAAACTTAAAAAATATTTCATTTAACTACCTTTTTCATCTGTAAATCATAAGTGTATTTATACTAATTGTTATAATTTAACAATAAGACAAATATTACTTTTTTTTACATAAAAAAGCCATAAATCGCATTTTGAACAGTACCGGATTTATCAGAGATTTTTTTATTTAAATTAGGCCACCTGACCTAACGGGTTAATCTTATCATAGTACATTGCCTCAAACTCAAAAGGCGATACATATCCCAGTGCACTGTGTACATACTTTTTATTGAACCAATCTACCCAATTTAATGTCGCAAGTTGTACATCTGCTAAACTTTGCCAATCTGCTTTTAAATATTCAATCATCTCTGTTTTGTATAAGCCATTCACTGTTTCAGCCAAAGCATTATCGTATGAGTCCCCCGTTGTACCGATTGATGCTCGTAAATTTGCTGCTTCTAAACGATTGGTATAGCGAATGGAAAGGTATTGAACACCTCTATGGGAATGATGAATCACATTCCTTGGCATACCCCAATCGTGCAATGCTTGCTCCAGTGCATCGAGCACCATATCTGCATTCATACGTGTTGATACTTTCCATCCAACAATTGCTCGTGAGAACACATCAATAATAAAGGCGGTATAGACCCAGCCTGAATTTGTTTGAATATACGTAAAGTCACTCACCTGAGATACCGTCTTGGTAGTCAATCAATAATTGAACCGCTCTATCTCTGATTTCAGGGGTATATTTTACTTTTTTCATCGGAACACTACGCTTCGCTACGTCGTGCGAAGCAATGCTTCTCATCTCAGGAAAGTTGGTCTCCAACAAACCCGGTACGGTTCACAATGAGGTTCATGCTCGTGTAGCAGTCCTTAACAGATTTACAGAATTACAGAATTACAGAATTAGGTCGACCACTTACCCAAGTTACGCCTTAAATTTGGCTCAATTAGGGGCGCTTTGCCTTTCAAATATTTGTGCAATAAAGCCGTTGGAAAGTAACCTTGAAACAAGTTATAAGCTTCTTTTTAATAAATTACCGAGTATTTGTATAAATATTCAACATCTGATTTTTTTTAAACCAGATATTGAATTAAAATAAAAACCAATAAACAAGAACAAACATCATTGGTATTTATATTTTAATTATGTTCATTTACAATAAAAATTACTAAGTCAATACATATTTAGTCTAAAATATCCATCAATCAAAAATGTGTGATAGCTTCGAACGTTAATCTTTGTATACTTGTAATTTTGAGTATTACTTCAATTCTCTAAGCTAATTCTTTACAAGTGTTCCTATCACCATAATTGTTATTCTTGTCTTCGCTATAAAGCGATCCAAACCTGCCCTCCATGGTCATAATCGCATGAACAAATTTTTAAAATACCTATTGGTATTCATCGTTCTGCTTATTATTGCAGCACTAATCTTTTTATTTAGACCTATCGCGTCTAAGAAAATTCAAAACACCAGCAATGAGCCTGTCGTTGACGCAGTCTTAGTTGGTGGTGGCATCATGAGTGCAACCCTAGGCACATATCTTAGTGAACTTGAGCCAAACTGGCAAATTCGTATGTATGAACGCCTAGACAACGTTGCCCAAGAAAGCTCAAACGGCTTCAACAATGCTGGCACAGGCCACTCTGGCTTTATGGAAATGAACTATACCTCTGAAAAAGATGGAAAAATGGACATTTCTAAAGCTGTGAACGTTGCGGAACAATTTGAAGTTGCAAAACAGTTCTGGTCTTATCAAGTCAAAGAAGGCGTTTTGGGTCAACCAAATAGCTTTATCAACCCTGTACCGCACATTGCCTTCGTTTGGGGCGATAACGTGAATTTCCTAGAAAAACGTTACGCTGCAATGGTTAAAAACCCAATGTTTTATGGCATGAAATTCTCTGAGAATCCTGCTGAAATTAAACAATGGGCACCATTGGTGATGAATGGCCGTGATGCTGCACAAAAAGTAGCTGCAACACGCATGGATGTAGGTTCGGATGTGAACTATGGTTCGATCACCACTCAATTGGTCGATCACCTTAAAAAACAATCTAATTTCCAGTTACAAACATCGACTGAAGTGACTGGCATTAGCCAAAACGATGATAAAACGTGGACTGTTGCATTTAAAAACCTCACTACAGGAAAAACAGATCATGTGAAAACGCGCTTTGTCTTTATTGGTGCAGGCGGTGCAGCGGTTAAACTTTTACAAATGACAGGCTTACCAGAAGCGAAGCAATATGCTGGCTTCCCTGTAGGTGGCGTGTTCTTAATGACCGACAACCCAAAAGTCACTGAAGGCCATACTGCAAAAGTTTATGGTCGTGCTGAATTAGGCGCACCGCCAATGTCTGTTCCACATATTGATACACGTTATATCGACGGTAAAAAATATGTGTTGTTTGGTCCATTTGCAACTTATTCAAACAAGTTCTTAAAACAAGGTTCTCAGCTTGATTTATTGAAATCAACTACTAAGAACAACGTTTTACCAATGACCGCTGTGGGTATGGAAAATCTTGATTTGGTGAAATACTTAGTTAGCCAAGTCATGATGACCGATGAAGACCGTTTTAATGAGTTGAAAAAATACTATCCTGATGCAAAACCAGAGGACTGGCGCATGAATCAAGGTGGTCAACGTGTTCAAATCATTAAGAAAGAACCAGGCAAACCTGCAAGCTTGCAATTTGGTACCGAGATTTTTGCATCACAAGATGGTGCTGTGACTGCCCTATTAGGTGCGTCTCCTGGTGCTTCAACTTCCCCTTATATTATGTTGAGCTTGCTTGAAAAAGCATTCCCTCAGCAAGTAGCAGGTAAATGGAATCCGAAATTACATGAAATTGTAAAATCGTACCAACAAGAACTCAGCACTAATCCTGTGCTTCTTGACCAAGTTCGCCAATACACCAGCACAACCCTTGGTTTGAAATATACACCTATGGCTAAAGCTGCAAATGACGAAACTATTGCGGTAGCAAAAGCACAGTAATCTGCTTTAAACCCTAAAAAGGATGGACTTTGCGCCATCCTTTTTTAATTCATATTTGAAACTATTCTGTTTATGTCGCTTTTCCATTCCGATGCTTTTTTGGCTTTTCATTCACGTGATTTTTCACTTCTGAGTGTCAATCAGTTGTGCTTAATTCTAACCATCATGATTCAAGAAGTCGTCATTGCTTATAGTATCTATCAACTCACTCAAAATCCACTCAGCCTTGGCATGATTGCCTTAATTGAGTTACTCCCCTTTATTTGCCTCTCCCTGATCAGTGGCGACTGGGCTGATCGCTATAACCGACAAAAAATTGTGCAGTGGAGTTTTAGCTGTAGCACTTTAATTCCATTATTATTTATTGTTCTTTTTTCTCAGTACCAACAACAGCACATTCAACAAAATACACTTTTATGCGGCATTTATAGCCTCATCTTTTGCTTAGGCATACTTAGAGGCATCTACAGCCCATCATTTAATTCATTACGCCCTTTTCTAACCCCCGAGTCAGCCTATAGCAATGCAGCCACATGGACCGCGCTCATTTGGCAAATAGGCGGCATTTTAGCGCCTTTATGCGCAGGACTTTTACTCGGCCAACTTGGGCTTGAAAAAACCCTCTTTATTGTTTTTTTCTTGTGTTGCGTGGGTAGCATCTGCTTATTCGGATTAAGTCCTCGTCAATTCCCTAGCCCCCATAAACAGCATTTAAGCAAAAGTTTGAAAGAAGCCTATTTGTTTATTTTTAAACATCCACTAATGTTTTGGAGTATGTTGCTGGATCTCAGCGCCATGCTTTTTTGTAGTGTCATTATCTTACTGCCTATTTTTGCACACGATATCCTGCATCTTGGTGTTGAAGGCTTAGGTATACTCAGAGCTGCACCAGCTATTGGCGCCTGTATCATGATGTTGATGTTGACCTGTTATTCTCCGATGCAAAATGCATGGAGAAATATGCTCTATAGTAGTTTTGCAATTGCTTTGTGTACTTTAGCCTTTGCACTATCCTCCCATGTTTGGCTCTCAGTCTTCTTCCTTGTTTTAATCGGTGCCTTTGATAGCATCAGCATGGTCATTCGACAAACTTTATTACAGCAACTCCCCCCAAAAGCACTATTAGGGCGTGTAGCGGCTTTAAATGGCATATTAGTCACTTCAGGCAATCAGCTCGGTGCCCTACACATGAGCCTGATGACGCGCTATTTTTCTGTGGTGCCAGCAGTACTTATTGGAGGGACGCTGTGTTTAATAATCTGTGGTCTAAGCTTTACTCGTACGCGACATTTATTCAAGCCATCTCCAACACTAAAAAAACATGCCACAGTGGCAAAAAGTGAATAGCATGTTAAGCTTCAAATCTTCTTTTAATATGATGTGAGTTTTCAATAGAGCAAATTATGAAACAGATTTTCCCCTTTTCACATATTCTCTATACCAAACTCTATTCTTTCGTACTATCAGTGTTGTTGGCTTATTGCCTATTCAATGCAATTTATACGTTCATTATTGGTGGAACTGGTTTTTATTTATTTGCAACTTTTATTTTAGCTTTTCAATGTAATTTCGCGTTACGCACTTCTCTCCATGACCGTATTTACACCAGTTTAGGGATAGTTTTGCTTATTATTGGGTTATTGTATACACATGGAATTCACTTTCTAAACCATTTAAAAACAATTGTATTGGTTCCTGCTTTAATTTTAACTGCCTTTGGAATAGATAATTTATATAGAAAGCCAAATAGACTTAGTTGTCTTAAAGTTGGACTGATCCTCGGCCTATTGCTATTAGCTTATATTCAATATTATGATTTAGTAGAACTGCAAAATTATTATGACTCTTTACATAATGATGAGACTTGGCAGCAATTTGGCGCATTATAACAGCTAGCACAAAAAATTTGGTGGGTGAAAAATTTACAATCCTAATTCTGATTTATCATGTTATTACATAGGAAAACTGCCTTTAAAAGACGGGTCTTGCTAGTCTAGAATTGCAGACGAAAGGGAATAAAATGCCTGTATATCCGATTCTAGAAATTGATCATTTTCAGCATCATAAACAAAAGATTTTTCTTCTAATAAGTATTGGCCATCTTGCTCACTAAGAAAATTTTAAAGTTATTTGCTTGATCAGGGAAAATTTGTTCTCCGTCAAAAAAAGATCATAACAATCTCGAACGGCTTTGTTGCGCAAAGCTGTTCTTAAGGACTTTTTCAGCAATATAATTTTCAAATGAAGAAGCATACACATAAAATTTACCGCACAACCAATTGGTTCGCATATAACCGAGCACGCATTCATCGCGGAAATATTGCCATTTGGTTTGATCCAGCTACGCAATGGTATGCCCCATCAAAAGGCAAACAAGGGCAAAATCAAACCTACTCCGACGCAGCCATCCAATGCTGCTTAATGATTAAATCCTTATTCCGTCTGTCTTTACGTATGGTCACTGGCTTTATGCAAAGTCTGATTAAACTTTGCGGCTGAGCAGCCCCGAATATCAGTGATATTCGTACAGTACGCTTTGTAGAAGACAAAAGCATATTGATATTGCAATCTTGGAGAATATTCTCCAGAGCTTGATAATAATGGTATTTATATTTTACCTGCTTCAGGTGAGTATGAAATTAGAGTATTACAACCTAGATCACAGGCAAGAAAAGATAAAAAACCTCAATACTGGATGAGTATTAACATTAAATAAAAGACCTCTTGCGAAAGTATCGTTTTACCTAATTTTTGAATTGGCTAAAACCTTATTAAATGTAGCTTTATGCTGTTTAAATTCTGACTAACGCAAGAAGTCTAAAGACTTGCTAGATTCTTTTAAGCTTTTATACAAGGGTTCAAAAACTATTGCCAGTTAAGCGGGGCGTGATTTTTACGCAGATGTGTTTATGTTAGTAAAATGATATAGATTACTTGTTTAATACCCCGAGGAATAATTTAATCTTGCTGTGCGTTTGTCACTTTTCTTTCAAAAGTTGATTATATCTTTCAACGTAACCGTCGTGATATTCAAGCCCTTTTGATAGGAATTTGCAGTGAAAGAATAGGCGAAACTTATCTTAAATAATGGTAATTCCTTATCTTTAAAATAGAGAACGCCCGATGAAATTCATTAGGCGTTTACTTTAAATAAGTGTCAGCTTATTTTATAACCAGATGTACTTGTCAATCATGATTCTTTTTCTCAATTGCCTTAAAAAAACAATCTTGCTATTTTTGACTTTTCACACCATTTTGTTCAATTTGTACTGCGGCTTGCCAGCTAGGTAGTTGGCTTAAACCTGCTACGTAACGTTGGATATGGGGATAATTTTCACCTTGTCCCATATGATAAACTAAAGCATGTAGTCCAAAGCCCATCATGAAGTCAGCACCGGTTAAACGGTCTGCCACTAGAAATTCTTTATCTTTTAAATATTCATTTAAATGGCCAAATACTTTATCGAACTCAACTTGAGTATAATTTTCTAGAAATACCAACTTCGTGCCCTGCTTGGTTTCTATCGTATTAAACGTTTTTAACAAAAATGGCAGCATGGCAGAGCTTTCTGAGAAATGAATCCACTGTAGATAATCGACATAGGTAGATTCATCCATATCTGGTGCTAAATGCGGCGCAAGTTTCTGAATTAATAACTCAACGATTGCGCCTGACTCTGCAATAACTTTGCCATCCCATTCTAATACTGGAGATTTCCCTAAAGGGTGAATGGTTTTTAAAGAGTCAGGGGCCAAATGCGTGCTTGAGTCACGATAATAGCGTTTCAGCTCATAGGGCTGCTTGATTTCTTCAAGTAACCACAAAATACGAAAAGAACGTGATTGATCTAAATGATGTAGTGTGATCATGATAATTCCTATTTTTTTAAATTTTTACAACCACTTTGCCAAAGTTTTCGCCTTTCAACATACCATTGAAAGCATTGATCGTGTTATCTAAACCTTGCACCATATGCTCTTTATATTTGATTTTTCCGTCTTTCAACCATTCAGACATTTGCTGATAGAATTCCGGATACTGACTGCCATAATCATCAAAAATAATAAAGCCTTGCATGCGAATACGCTTTTTTAAAAGGGTGGAAATAAAGCCCGGTAAACGGTCTGGCCCTTGTGCTTGCTCGGTAGCGTTATACTGGGAAACCACACCACACACCGGTACACGTGCCGCAGAGTTAAGCAATGGCCATACCGCATCAAACACTTTACCCCCGACATTCTCATAATAAATATCAATACCGTTGGGAGCTGCTTGTTGTAATTGTTCTGCAAAATTTTCATCATGATGATTGATACAAGCATCGAAGCCGAGTTCTTCTACTGCATAACGGCATTTTTCAGGCCCACCTGCGACGCCAACCACGCGACAACCTTTAAGTTTGCCAATTTGTCCAACCGTAGCACCAACAGGTCCCGTTGCAGCTGCAACGACTAATGTTTCACCGGCTTTAGGCTGACCAATGTCCAACAACCCCATATAAGCAGTAAATCCTGGCATTCCCAAAATACCCAATGCCCAAGATGGATGTTCAGGTTGCATACCTAAGCTTTGACAGGCAGACCCATTAGAAATTGCGTAGCCCTGCCAGCCATTTCCGGAAAGAACCCACTCGCCTTCTTTGAATTTTGGGTTTTTAGAGGCCACCACTTGACTGACTGTTCCACCGACCATCACTTCGCCAATTTCAACCGGTGCTGCATATGAAGGAGCATCGCTCATGCGACCACGCATATAAGGATCGAGTGACAAGTAAATGGTTTTTAACAATATCTCGCCTTGTTTAAGTTCATTGAGCTCAACTTGTTCAATACGAAAATCGCTGTGTTTTGGCTCACCCACTGGCCGTTTAGCTAAAACGATGCGTTGATTAATAACTGTTTTCACACATATAACTCCATGTTTTATTTAAAAGTATTTTTCTTCACAATCAAAAACTGTGATTAAAATTTCTTTACATCCATTGTAGATGAGTTATAATAAAAAACAATACGACTGGTCTATTTTTTACAATAGAGTAAATAATTAATATGAAGCCTACTCCTATTAAAAAGTCTGAAGCGAAGCGCTTACACATTCTTAACACCAGTTCAGACCTGATTTTGCATAAAGGTTTTACTGGCGTAGGATTACAGGAAATTTTACAGAGCTGTGAAATCCCTAAAGGCTCGTTTTATCATTATTTCCAATCTAAGGAAGCTTTCGGATGTGAATTGGTACAGCATTATGTAGACAATTACCAAGTCCGTTTAAATGATGTATGGCGTTGTGATAAATCCCCTTATCAAAAGCTGATTGAGTATTTTAATTTATGGATAGAAGATCCTGAAACACAGTGTGGTTGGGCGGATAGCTGTTTAATTGTGAAACTTGCCGCAGAAGTTGCCGATCTATCTGAAGATATGCGCTCGATTATGTCCGCTGGCGTTGATGATGTAATCCAACGTATTGCTGGTTTAATTGATTTGGGAAAACAGGATCAGTCTATCCAAGCAGATACCGAGGCCTCTACTTTGGCACAAGTACTTTACCAAATGTGGTTAGGTGCAGCATTACTGAGTAAGTTGCAAAAAGATAAAACACCATTACATCAAGCTCTGAGAGCAACTAAATTTCTATTAAAAAGTGAAGATTCATAAAAATTAAATATCAACTACATAATTAATAATTCATGATAGCAGTCCAATGATTACCTATTATTGTGTTGCTATTAGATCAATTTACAATCCATGAGTATAGCGCACAATGAATTCTCCTTCTAAAGCCCTCATGACTCGTATTTTAGTTGGTTATTTAGGCTTATATCCCACACTATTACTGGTACTCACTTTATTAAAGCCAATTACTGAGCATCAAAGTTTCCCGATGATGGTGTTGATTGAAGTCATAGTATTAGTGCCAGTAACGCAACTAATTTCTTTCCCACTGGCAGGTTGGCTCATTACACAGCTAAAAAATTTTAAGAATTTGTTTTAAGAAGAAGTTATGCTGGCAACAGCAATCCTAAGTTCTTATTTTGCCAACCACAAAGGTTGGCAAAATAACTCACTTAGTCGAGATTAATCTGCGTAAGCTGGATAATCAATATAGCCTTTTTCCGTCCCACCATACATAGTACTTGCATCTACTGCATTCAATGGCCAACCATTGGCGATGCGATCGGGTAAATCTGGATTCGCAATAAATGGGCGTCCAAATGCAATTAAATCGGCCAGCCCTGCCTCTAAAATTCGAGTCCCTCTTTCTGCCGTATATCGACCTGCATAAATAATCCGACCACTGAAAGTGTCTCTGACATCTTTACGAAAATCATGAGGAAGTTCTGGTGCATTATCCCAATCAGCTTCTGCAATCGATAAATAGGCAATCCCAACTTCTTCAAGTATTTTTATGGCCTCAATATAAGTCACATGTGGATCATCTTCAACCAACCCTATGTAAACACGATCTTCCTCTGTACTTTCAAATAGCGGGGCAAAACGCACTCCTAAACGATCTGCACCAACCACCTCAGCAACTGCCTCTACTACTTCACGTAAAAAACGCAAACGATTGTTTAGTGATCCACCATATTCATCTTCACGGTGGTTACTATGTGCAGAGATAAATTGATTCACCAAATAACCATTTGCACAATGAATTTCAACCCCATCAAAACCAGCAGCCAAGGCATTGCGTGCTGCTTGAGCATAGAGTTGCACTAATTCTTTAACTTCTGCATTGCTTAAAGCACGTGGCATTGAAGGATCAGCCAAGGCACCTGCATTGGGCCCGGTCTCAATAAAGACTTTAACATTACTATCAGCCTTAATAGCCGAAGGCGCGACCGGTGATGCATGATCGGGTTGCAAAGATGTATGTGAAACACGCCCAACATGCCAAAGTTGTGCAAAAATAATGCCTCCTTTAGCATGCACTGCTTCCGTCATTTTACGCCATCCAGCAATCTGTTCAGGGCTGTAAATACCGGGAGTCCAAGCATAGCCTTGACCACGTGGCTCGATTTGCGTACCTTCGGTGACCATAAATCCTGCCCCGGCACGCTGTTGATAATAGGTTGCCATCAGTTCATTTGGAATATTCCCTGGCTGAGTACTACGCGACCGCGTTAATGGTGGCAATACAATACGGTTTTGCAACGCATAAGGGCCTAAGCTTAAATTTTGAAAAAGTTTACTGTCTTTCATTTCACTGTATCCAAGTCGTCATGACTTAATTGATCTAAATTAAATACCCATCCTTCCTGTATATAGAAAAATAAAGGAAGGAAAGCTATTCACTCAGGCCCTTCACCATTAAATGAGGGTTATTTTGCTTATTGCGCCAGTTGCTCAGAGTCAGAAGTTTTATTCACTGCTAAGCACCACAACAGACACTAGCTACTCTTTATTTCAACAATTGAAGTAATGCTGAGGCAGTTGCAGCAGAAGAGGCTGGATTTTGTCCAGTAACCAGCAAGCCATCTACTTGAACATATACTTGCCAATCATCTACTTTAGAATAATGACCACCGTTTTCTTTAAGCATGTCTTCAACTAAAAATGGTACAATTTCAGTCAAACCTACAGCGGCCTCCTCAGTATTGGTGAAACCAGTCACTAATTTACCGCTAACTAAGGGCGCTCCATTACTCGCTTTCACATGACGAAGAACACCCGGGGCATGACACACTGCTGCAACAGGTTTGCCAGACTGAATCGCCTGTTCAATCAGAGAAATTGAAATCGGATCTTCTGCTAAATCCCACAATGGGCCATGCCCGCCTGGATAAAACACTGCATCATAATCAGCTACAGAAATTTCGCTAAGTTTATGCGTCTGTGCCAATGCTTGCATTGCAGTTGGATCTGCTTCAAAACGATGAGTGGTTTCAGTTTGAGCATCGGCTAAATTACTTTTCGGATCTAGTGGTGGCTGCCCACCTTGAGGCGACGCCAGCGTAACTTCAGCACCAGAGTCAATAAAGGTGTAATAGGGTGCAGCAAGTTCTTCTAGCCAGAAACCTGTTTTCTTACCAGTATTGCCAAGTTGATCATGTGAAGTTAAAACGAGTAAAATTTTCATGTTATTTCTCTGATAATTTTCAGGATTGAGGAGCATTGTTGCATGATCACTTGCTGTGTGGCGTGAGCATGCCAGATACGCGCATTTAGCTTAGATGCTCGTCTCGAGAATTTGGCGACTGATCTCTAATGAAACATTTTTATGTTCGCCTAGCTGTGTAAGATTATGTGATTTAAGTTGCGTAATGATGATCTCAATATCTGTCTCCCCCAGTCCATAATCGCTAAGACGAGTCGGCAATCCAAGTTGCTCAAAGAAGGCTCGAGTACGAGCAATAGCAGTATCAATACGTTGTTCTTCATCACCTTCGACAATCTGCCAGACACGGGCTGCATACTGTAGTAATTTTTCTCGTTTCTCTTGACGACGCACTTGTAGATTGGCGGGCAACACAATGGCCAAGGTACGAGCATGATCAATACCATATAAAGCCGTGAGCTCATGTCCAATCAAATGGGTTGACCAATCTTGTGGTACACCAGCTCCAATTAGCCCATTCAGTGCCATGCTAGCAGCCCACATCAAATTTGCACGCGTGTCATAATCTGCTGAATCTTCCAAGATTTTCGGTCCAATCTCAATCAAAG
Source organism: Acinetobacter sp. 40AMC3-4 (assembly GCF_049898185.1). Lineage (GTDB taxonomy): Bacteria > Pseudomonadota > Gammaproteobacteria > Pseudomonadales > Moraxellaceae > Acinetobacter. The sequence goes on along the minus strand of NZ_JAFCXG010000018.1, from coordinate 10,781 downwards.
TTTGCAATAGACCTTCGGCAAAACGATCTTGTACTTGTGCATTCACAGGGTAAGTTAAGTACTGTTCCATGACATGAATAAATGCATCAACCACGCCATTTGCTAACTGGCGCGTCGGCAAGCTAAAAGTTTTATTCGGATCCAGTACGGAAAATTGCGGAAAAACATAGGGGCTGCTAAATGACAATTTGGCTTGGGTCGATTTTCTGGTGACTACCCCACCGCTATTCATTTCTGAACCAGTTGCCGGAAGGGTGAGTACACTCGCAAAAGGCAAAGCTTGAGTAATTTTAGTACCATGGGTTTCTAAAATCTCCCATGTATCCCCTGTATAATTGACTGCTGCTGCAATAAATTTAGTACCATCAATTACCGATCCACCACCGACAGCCATTAAGAAATCAATCTTTTGTTCTCGAATCAGCTCTACAGCTTTCATGAGGGTTTCGTAACTCGGATTCGGCTCAATTCCGCCAAATTCATGAATTTCTCTTGCACCTAATGCTTCACGCACTTCAGCTAAAGTACCATTCTTACGTGCACTTTCACCACCAAACAACATTAATACTTTTGCTTCTGTAGGCACATAGTCATTGATTTTAGCTATTGTATCGCCACCAAAAATAATGCGGGTCGGATTATAAAAGTTAAAATTCAGCATATTTTTATCCTAGGATGATCAACTAATTGATTTGAAAAACCACCGTTATTCATCAAATAAACTTTAAAAAAATTGGACAACACTGCGGCTTTTGACTGCACCATGTGCTAACTATACATAAAAATAGACCAGTCGTCTATTTTTATAAAAATTATTTCAGCTTGGCGACTTTAGTGATGGTTAAACACATTCAGGCTTGTTCTATAACACTTTTATTATTGATGTATTTTCACGAGCGATTGTTGTATGGAAGGTATCAACATGTATGACTACTGACATGGTCGTGAACGCATTGGCTAAAACAGTGAATGACTCATACAAAATAACGATGATTAAATATTTTAAAAGCAGATTGGCACGGTTTAGCAGATGTACAAATGCGACAGTAAATTAGATAGATTGGTTCAATATAAAGCATGTACATAGCTGCATTCGTTTATTTACCCTGTTTTGGATATTGACCCATGTAAATGATGAGATTAAGCCATTAAATGAAGTAGCCCAACTTGAATAAAAAGCCTCTGACAAACCTCACAGGGTTGAAGTGCTGCCTTTCATTCAAAATTTCAGGCAGCACATTTATACATTTAAGCGTCGGTTTAAGCTGGTAGTTTACTCGCCAAAACATCTACTTTTTCAATAGACGGTGGCTCTGAAAATAGCTCTTCGGCCTGAGCCATCAACGCAGCTGCAACCTTGCCAGATAAATGTGCTTGGCGACCCGCCTCATCAGGAAATGCATCAAAAATACCAAATGTTGTAGGTCCAAGACGTAAGCCAAACCACGCAACTGTCGCAGGTTCTTCCATTACAATAGGTAAACCGGCTTTAAGGAAAGCTTCCACTTCGTCTTCTTTACCCGGTTTAGCTTCAAGACGGACATATAAAGCTGTTTTAAGCATGACTAAAACTCCACAATTGATTAGAATTCAAACTGATTCTGTCATTGCTAATGTATGCATGTTAGAAAGTTTTGTTGTATAAAAGTTAAAAAACATCCCATAGCTGAGCCAAAATTTAGGTTTTTATTTCGACATAATGCTATGAATTTATTCAAGTTAATGTCATTAACATTTGAATCAAAAAATCAAGATATGAGATGATTAAATTCAATCTTAGTTATATAAGGATCAATTGACTCTACCTTAGATTTATAAGCTGACCTCTTCATCTGGAAGTTATATTGCTCAAGAAGCATTCAAGAACAACATGCACATCTTCATATCTATGAAAGTTATTTAGCTAGGAATTTGCTGTGAAACTCTATATGTTTCTCTATAAAGCTCGCAATGAAGTAATAGCTATGGTCATACCCTTCTCTTAGGTTAAGTGTAAGAGGATATTCTTGTTCCAAACAAATATCACTAAGAAGCTTAGGTCTTAACTGTTCTTCAAGAAAATCATCAGCTGTTCCCTGATCGACTAAAATAGGTAAATGAACTTCATCGTTTTTGATTAATTCAATCGCATCATAGCTTTTCCATAAAGTTTCGGTTTCACCTAGGTAGTGTGTAAAAGCCTTTTTCCCCCAAGGTACTTGGCTAGGTGCAACAATTGGTGCAAAAGCAGAAATACTTTTATACAGCTCAGGGTTTTTTAACCCAATGACTAATGCACCATGACCACCCATGCTATGCCCCATAATGCTTTGGACTTGGTTGGTCGGAAAATTCAGGTCAATCAGATTTCTGAGCTCTTCCACAATATAATCATACATTTTGAAATGCTGTGACCAGGGTGCTTGTGTTGCATTCACATAGAATCCTGCGCCTTGGCCTAAATCATAATCTGCATGATCTGGTACATCCTCTCCACGTGGGCTGGTATCTGGTGCAACAATAATGACTTTATGTTCAGCCGCATACTTTTGTGCTCCGGCTTTAGTAATAAAGTTCTGTTCGTTGCAAGTCAGTCCTGATAACCAATATAAAACTGGCAACTTCTCATCTTTGTCATGAGGTGGCAGATATATTGAGAATTTCATTGAACAGTTTAATGCTATTGACTGATGGCGATACACTTCTTGCGATCCACCAAAAGAAGCATGTTTCTCAATTATTTCCATAATCAATTACCTATGTTGAGCAAGACTTCATGAGAAATCGAATAAACAAAGAGTCTGACATTCTCCACAGAGAATACTGATAAAGATTTAAAATGTAGGCAGGTTTGTTGAACCTATACATGATGGATACATAGATAGATCTGTTTTACAGATGATGTGCCGTTTTAGAGGATTCCATGCATGTCAATCATGATTCACATGCATGGAAAAGTATAAGGTCTAACGGAATTATTCGTAATGAATTACAGTACGAATTGACTTACCTTCATGCATTAGATCAAAGGCTTCATTGATCTGATCCAAGCCCATGGTGTGTGTCACAAATGGTTCTAATTGAATTTTACCTTTCATGGCATCTTCAACCATTCCTGGAAGTTGCGTACGACCTTTTACCCCACCAAAGGCAGAACCTAACCATCTACGACCAGTAACCAGTTGGAATGGACGGGTAGAGATTTCTTGACCTGCGCCAGCTACACCAATAATTACGGATTGTCCCCAGCCACGGTGTGCACTTTCAAGGGCTGCACGCATCACATTCACGTTACCAATACACTCAAATGAATGATCTACACCCCAGCCAGTCATTTCGACAATGACTTGCTGGATTGGTTTATCGTAATCTTTAGGGTTCAAGAAGTCCGTTGCACCAAACTCTTTTGCCAGCGCAAATTTATCTGGATTCATGTCAACCACAATAATACGCCCTGCTTTAGCTTGACGTGCGGCTTGTACGACTGCCAAACCAATACCACCTAAACCAAAGACCGCAACACTATCACCTTCTTGTACTTTAGCCGTGTTATGTACTGCACCGATACCCGTTGTTACCCCACAACCCAGTAAGCAGACATGTTCGTGATTGGCTTCAGGATTGATTTTAGCCAATGATACTTCTGCCACTACAGTGTATTCACTGAACGTTGAGCAGCCCATATAGTGGTAAATCGGTTGACCATTGTAGGAAAAACGAGTGGTACCATCTGGCATTACGCCTCTACCTTGAGTTTCGCGAACGGAAATACACAAGTTCGATTTTCCAGATTTACAGAATACGCACTCGCCACATTCAGCAGTGTAAAGTGGAATAACATGATCACCTGGTTTGACGCTAGTCACGCCTTCACCAACCTCAACTACAACACCAGCACCTTCATGCCCGAGAATAGCGGGAAAAACACCTTCAGGATCATCGCCAGATAAAGTAAATGCGTCTGTATGACACACACCGGTATGGGAGATCTTAATTAATACTTCACCTTTCTTCGGTGGTGCAACATCAACTTCAACAATTTGAAGAGGTTGACCAGGACCAAACGCAACAGCAGCACGTGACTTCATGGAATAATTCCTTATACAGATCTATTTTAAATATGATTTTAGAATCTTGGCGATTTCAGCCAATTCTTCTTTTCGTTGTTGTTCTGTGGTTTCACCTGATACTAAAGTGTCCTTTAAATGAACCTCCAGCATTTCATTCATTAAACCATTAATAGCACCACGCACAGAGCATATTTGTTGCAGAATTGCACCACATTCCACATTGTCTTCTAACGCTTTTTCAATCGCTTGCGTCTGACCTTTGATCCTTCTGACGCGTAGAAGAATCTTTTTTTTGTCTTCAACCTGATTAGGCATCAGACCTCCTTATTTGCTAGCATTTATACTATAGTACCCCATAGTATAAAAAAAGCAATATTTTTTATAAATCGAAAATTAAAAAGATCTTTAGCGAAAATTTTCTATCCCTGTTTTTAGTTTTTTTTAAATTAACATCATAGAGCTTATGCGAAAGTCACAAAAAAATGGGGCTTTTAGCTCCCATTTTTTATTTTGGCTCATGTTCTTTGTAATGCTGTGACCTTTTAGAATTATGTTTCAAATTTTAGCCACTTTGTAGATATTTTGAACGTTTCAAGCCTTGAAAATACTACCGACAGTTTAGATTAAATTGCCTTTACAGACTGTACTAGAATATTTTTAGTGAGCGAATGATATTTATTATTCATTATTTAGGAATTATTAAATCCTATAAATATCATTTATTGGATTATTTTACTTTGATACTGTGCACATCATCCCCCAGTTAAGAATAAGGAATAACTATGAATAAGATGATGAATGCTCTTATCCTAGAAAATTTTGGTGATCATGAATTTAAACGTGTAGAACTCCCTATACCTCAACCAGAGGCTGGGCAAGTTCTAGTACGTATTCATGCTAGTGGTGTAAACCCTATTGATTATAAAATTCGTCTTGGTGAAGCACCATATGCTATGCCAGAGCTTCCTGCCGTGTTGGGAACAGATATGGCTGGGGTTGTAACTGCTGTTGGTGAAGGTGTCACCCACTTCAACGTCGGAGATGAAGTTTACGGTCTGATAGGTGGCGTTCGTGGTCTTCAAGGATCTTTAGCAGAATATGTTGTAGCAGATGCTGATCTGATCGCATTAAAGCCACGCAATATCTCTATGCGCGAGGCAGCAGTACTACCATTGACGTTCCTCACCGCTTGGGAAGGTTTAGTGGATAATGCGAAGGTCCAACCAAGGCAAACTGTCCTGGTTCAGGGTGGTGCTGGTGGCGTTGGTTATATGGTGGTTCAGCTTGCAAAAGCACTTGATGCAAATGTTTGGGCGACTGGTCGTACAGCTGATCAATCACTGATTTCAGAACTCGGTGCAACACCTCTCGATTACACAACAGCATCTTCCGATGACATTATTGCTGCAAGCCCTGAGGGTCAAGGTTTTAACATTGTTTACGACACTGTGGGTGGTCCAGTACTCGAAGCTTCACTTTCCATGACAACTCACTATGGCCACATTACCAGCTGTGCTGCATTTGGTAATCATAATTTAGCGAGTTCATCTCTACGTTGTGCCACACTGTCTGGCGTATTCGTCCTAATGCCGATGTTAACAGGCAATCGCCGTGCTCATCATGGTGATATCCTTAAGATCGCGACTCGTCTTGTTGAGGAAGGTAAACTGCGTCCTATTGTTGATCCTCGTCATTTTACTCTAGACCAAGCGATTGAGGCTCATGATGCTGTTCAAGATCGCTCTGCCAATATTAAGGTCGTGATTGATGTCATTTAACGCACTTCAGGCCAAGACTTGGCGCTTCAATAGTATTGGAGATACAGACGTTCTGACATTAGAAACACTTCCTGTTGCTTTACCAGCCGCAGGAGAAGTTCTAATCCAGATGAAAACGATCGGACTCAACCGGGCTGATGTAATGTTTCGGCGTGGTACTTATATTCAAAAGGCAGTATTTCCTTCTCGTCTGGGATATGAGGGAGCAGGCATAGTTCTTGCGATAGGTGAAGGTGTACGCCAATTTTCTCCAGGAGATGCAGTATCGATTCTTCCGACTGACAATCTAGCCAAATATGGGACATATGCGGACAAGCTCCTGATTCCAGAAACTTTTTTAGTTCACAAACCCGATAGTTTAAGCTGGGAAGAAGCTTCTTCAATCTGGATGCAGTATTTGACGGCTTGGGGTGGTGTAATCCATGCTGGTGGAGTTTCGAAAGGAAAAACGATCTTGATCACAGCAGCTTCAAGTAGCGTAGGACTAGCTGCGATACAGATAGCTGAAGCAGCGGGAGCTAAGGTCATTGCAAGTACACAGACGATAGAGAAAAAGCAACGTTTACTGGATCTCGGTGTTAAAAATGTTATAGCCAGTGAAGATGAACCAGATTTGTATGAGGCGCTTGTTTCACGTTTGGGTGGAGAATATCTTGATGTCGCCTTCGATGCTGTAGGAGGGCCACATATTGAACAGATTGCAAAAGCGATGTCTGTGGGAGGAACTATGGTTATGCATGGTGCACTTAGCCCGGAGATCACACCATTTCCCCTTAAAGTTGCATTACGCAAGAGCTTAACCATGCGAGGTTTTTTGTTCCTTGAGGTTCTCCATGATCCTGTTCTAAGGGAGCAAGCCAGACGATTTATTCTTAGCAGTATAGGTGCAGGATATCTTCGTCCAGTGATCGACTGTTGCTTTAACTTTGAGGACATGCATGACGCTCAGCGCTATCTTGAATCAAATCAGCAAATAGGAAAAATTGTAATTACTCTAAATACATGATGGTCTTATCTGATTTCTACTTTCTAGAAAAAAGGTTAGTTCCATCTGATTCAGGTTTCTATATGGCCCAACACTTCCGCTAAGTAATCAAACAATGCTCGGATTCGCAAAGGTGTCGGGCCCCGCTGTGGACGATATAAATACAGGCGCCAAACGGGAGAGGTTTCCTCATGAAGTATCTGAATGAGCTTACCACTCCTAAGCCACGGCAAAACTAGAAATCCAGGCATGTGTCCGAATCCAACTCCAGCGAGAATAGCTTGAAATTCAGCTTCTAGATCATCTGTAATAAAACGAGGCTTTGATGGCGTGAAGCTTCGACTTTCGGTGAATGTCCATGGCCAGTAGCGCCCTGTTTTATGATCGAATAGTGCTGTTAGAGGGTATTTATCAAGGTCAATAATTTTTTTAGGCATTCCGACCTTATCAATTAACTCTGGCGTACCCACAGAATAAAAGTTCACTTTAGCCAATTCCCTTGCCACATATCGATTGTCCGGCAAAAATCCAAATCTGATCCCGATATCTATCCGCTCATCGATCACATCCGAGTGTGAATCTGTGAGCACACAATCCACGACAATATCTGGATAACGTGTGGCAAATTCTGCTAGTGCAGGTACTACCAATTTACGCCCTAACACAGACGACACAGTAAGACGGACAGTCCCACGCATTTCATCTCGTTTTTCCTTGGTGTCTTTTACAAACAAAGCATCGATCGATCCCACCGCAAAACGTGCTTGCTTTGCCAGACGCTCACCATCAGCGGTAATTTTAATTTGTCGAGTACTCCTGTAGAACAGAATCTCTCCGCGCTGCTCTTCTAGCTCTTTTATTGCCCGTGTCACTACCTGCGGGGAAATACCCAGCTGAGTTGCTGCCTCTTTAAAATTTCGAGACTCTGCTGCGACACAAAAGATACGCATCATTTCCAATTTGTTCTGCATGTCCAATCCTGTGTTATGGTAATTATTCCGTAAATAGGAATTCTGAAAGATAATATTATTCATTTATTATACCTAACAAGGCTGTAATACTTAATCCATCAAATATGATTGACAGATAGGTTGAAGGTTACTTGTATGAATAATATAGAAAATAAAGTTATTGTTATCACTGGTGCAAGTAGTGGTTTAGGTGAAGCTACTGCTCGCTTACTTGCTAAAAAAGGTGCAAAGGTTGTACTTGGTGCTAGACGTACTGAAAAATTACAGGCTATTGTTCACGACATTCGTGCTGAAGGTGGTCAAGCTGAATTTATTGGTATGGATATAACCAAACCACATGAAGTACAAGCACTTATTGAAAAGGCATTAAGCGTATTTGGTCAAATCGATGTATTGGTAAACAATGCTGGATTAATGTCTATTGCACCATTAAGTGAGCTAAAAGTTGATGAATGGGATCGTATGATCGACATTAATATCAAAGGTGTTCTTTATGGTATAGCAGCTACCCTACCTGTTTTCCAAAAACAAAACTTTGGACACTTTATTAATCTCGCATCTGTTGCAGGGATAAAAGTATTTAGTCCAGGAGGTACTGTTTATAGCGGTACTAAGTTTGCTGTAAGAGCCATCTCTGAAGGACTTCGTCATGAAGTTGGGGGAACAATTAGAACGACTACTATTGAGCCTGGTGCAATTGAGTCAGAACTAAAATTCGGTTCTTCTCATAAAGAAAGTTCAGAGTTTGTTACTGATTTCTACAAACAAGCCATACCAGCTGACTCAGTCGCTCGAGCAATTGCTTATGCAATTGAACAGCCTGCGGATGTAGATATTAATGAAATTGTTTTACGCCCAACGAGCCAAGAGTTTTAATTATTGAATAACAAAAAATGGGAGCACCTCGCTCCCATTTTTACTATATTTTTAAAGTTAAGGACAAATCTATGAAAGCCGTATCGTATGTTATCAATAACCATGATGATTTTAAAAATTCATTGGTAGATATTGAAAAAGCGAAGCCTACGCTTAAGGAGCGTGATGTACTGGTAAAAGTTCAGGCAATCTCTGTGAATCCAGTTGATACCAAAGTGAGAAAAAATTCGTCTGAAGCAAATAATCGTATTTTAGGTTGGGATGCCGTTGGGGAAATTATTGAAGTTGGCTCAAAAGTTACCTCGTTTAAAGTAGGAGATTCTGTTTGGTATGCTGGCGATTTAACCCGAGATGGTAGTAATGCTGAGTTTCAAGCAGTCGATGAACGAATTATCAGTCTTAAACCAATTACAGTATCTAATGCAGAAGCAGCAGCATTGCCATTAACTGCAATAACGGCATGGGAAATGCTGTTTGATCGGTTTCAAATTTCAGAAACAGAAGTTGGCAGTATTTTAATTATTGGTGGTGCAGGTGGTGTAGGATCAATCGCTATCCAACTCCTAAAAGCAAAAACAAATCTGACCGTTATAGCAACAGCTTCACGTGAAGAAACGAAATCTTGGGTGGAATCACTTGGTGCCGACCATGTCATTGATCATAGCAAAGATTTAAATGCACAAATCGAGACACTAGGCATTGCAAAACCAAAATACGTATTCTCTACAAATCATACAGAAACATATATCAAGCAAATAGTTTCTCTGATTGTACCACAAGGCAAGCTTGGATTGATCGATGATCCACAAACATTTGATATTATGCCGTTTAAGACTAAATCTATTTCTATCCATTGGGAGTTGATGTTTACTCGTTCAATGTATGAAACCGATGATATTGAAAAGCAAGGTGAACTGTTGCAACAGGTTGCCCAATTAGTTGACCAGCAAAAAATTAGAAGTACGCTCAACCAAAATCTAGGCAATATTAACGCTGCAAACTTGGAGAAGGCGCATAAGTTGCTTGAATCAGGTAAATCAAAAGGCAAAATTGTACTAGAAAACTTCTAAAACAAATTAAAGGTGAAATAATGACTATTTCAGTAATTGCGAACTTTAAGGCAAAATCAGATCAAAAAGAAACGTTAGAAGCGCTTTTAAAAAGTGTAATAGAGCCTACGCTTCAAGAAGAAGGATGCTTGAAATATGAGCTTTATATTAGCGAAAATGACTCAAGTAGATATTTCTTCTTAGAAGAATGGCGTAGCAGGGAGGATTTAGATATCCATATAGCGTCTGATTATATTCAAAGTTTATTTGGTAATATCCAATCGCTAATTGAATCAAGTGATATTGTAGAAATCAAAAAAATATAGCTGTATTCGGACGTTATGATGAAGTATTCTTCAAATTAACATAGGGACTTAGAAAGCTAACAAAAAATGGGAGCTATAAGCTCCTATTTTTTAATATTTTTTAATTTTTTAGTAGTAACCTAGGCTTCAACAAATTATGCCCCTGAGGGGAGCCACCAATACCCTGCATTTTGACAATAATGTCATCGTTTAGAGGCAGCAAATTTACGAGCATCAGTCGGTACGACCGGTGATTCATACGATAATGCTTTGGCTGAAACGGTGAATGGCTTATACAAAACAGAGGTTATTGAATATTTAAAAGCAGATTGGTAAGGTTTAACAGATGTACAACTTGCGACACTAAACTGGGTAATCGAGAATAAGCGAATTCCTATTCCTGAACACGTAGAGCCTGAACCGGAAAAAAGAGGCTTTTGGAGCCGATTCTTTAAGCCGTATGGCTGATTTGATTGTTCACTTGGGCTTATTAAAGCCGTGAAACATTGCTCACTTACTAAGCGTGAAACATGGAAAAACATAAAAAAAGCCCACCTTGGGGAAGATGGGCTATAAACTAGGAACTACAGGATTGATTTATAAGCGGAATCATAACGCATTTCGTATAAGGTGTATTATGTATTTTAGATGTGTGATTCATAGACATCATTTCAATATAATTGGTGTCTATGAACAGAGAAATTCAACAAAGACTCGTATGGGTTAAATTATTTGAAGAGACCAATGATGCTGGCCTAGTCTGTCGGA
>NZ_JAFCXG010000017.1:0-38744 GCF_049898185.1 Acinetobacter sp. 40AMC3-4 | reverse complement strand
TACATTTGCATTGATACGTTGTTTTAGTGAAATAATTTTTTTTTGTTGATCACTTCGAAGTAAGAGAGCTTCTGCTAATTTCATTTTTCACCTATTAACCAATTAGAATTAAGTTTTAAGCAGCTAAGTAATTTTACAAATACTATATCCTCATTCTTTAAAGATCAAAAAAATTGATTTTTTACAATTTTCAGAGGTAGAAGTCTTATATTTTGTCATTAGTCGAAGCTCAGAATTAAGCTAAAGGCCTTTTTTTCAGATGCAGAATCCTTTATCTGATCCTAGACAGTATTATGGACATTCGATCCCTCTAAATTCTTACAATATTTTTGTTCAAAGGCTTCAGGACTTAACCAGCCATTTGCAGAATGTATTCTGATTCGATTGTAATAAATCTCGATATAGTCGAACAGGACAGCATTCGCTTCTTTTCGAGTGGCAAACACACTGCCATGGATTACATGACCTTTCAATGTATGAAAGAAGCTTTCAGTCACTGCATTGTCCCAACATGAGCAGTGTACTGCGCAAGACTGCCTGACATACTTTGAATAAAGTTATTCGTCAATAATAGCGCTCTAAAAGCACGACTACAGTACTGACTGCCTTGGTCAGAATGAACCATAACTCCTGTTGAATAAGCTTTTCATGCGCCAAGGTTGGTCCGAAACCATGCAGTTGATCAGAAACAATATTGAGGCACTTGAGTCTGAGTTCTTCAGAAAGCCTGGAATTGCTGGTTTGGCCACGACCCGTATGGGCTAATACAGCTGGACCTTGAACTTTGTATTTCTGCAGTAAGCGTCTGACCTGACATTCTGAAATATGAAGTAGAAGTAGCTGAGCAGCCTGGGATTGAGTTATGCGTTGATCGCAGATTTCCTGCAAGACCGACAATCGTTTAAGTTCTTTATCCGACATAGACACCAACATATCAAACCGTCCGCTAAGGAAATTGCAAAAGTGCACATTCTAAAAGCGGACATTTCTATTTTGGGCTTACAACACTGATTTCGTATAATATTGATTATGTTAAATGAATTATACCTGATAATAACTTCATATCTTCTTTTATTAAACGAAAATTCAATAACTTAAATAATTTCAATTTCATTTGTAAAATATAATATGTTGACCTCAAGAATACTTCATAAACTTTACTATGTTTGCTTTAAAAACAATTCATTTGGAAAAGAAAGTTTCAAACGAAAATCAAATTATTCTTTTGTTTGATCTGGATTCATCATGTCCATGTTTGTACCCAGTAATCCCTCCTAAAAACAATAGGACCTAAAAGTAGAATTTTCTCTTAAAGTATAGGCAGGAGATTCTGCATGAAAACATCTAAATTTACTGACAGTCAGATCATGTCCATTTTGAAACAGGCGGAGTCTGGCACACCTGTAGCCGCCCTTTGTCGTGAACACGGTATGAGTAATGCGACCTTCTATAAATGGCGTGCCAAATATGGCGGTATGGATACATCATTAATGGCAAAACTCAAAGAACTGGAAGCAGAAAATACCAGACTTAAAAAGATGTATGCTGAAGAACGCTTAAAGGCAGAGATCATTCAGGAAGCGATGGCAATGAGCAGCACTGCTGCGCAAGGGTGAGGCCATCTTGCCGACGTAAGATGGCACAACAGGCAGTTGCCCACTATGCGATTAGCATTCGTTTGGCTTGCCGAGGATTTAGTATCAGTGAAACCTGCTACCGTTATCAATCCAAGTTAAACGATGACAATACATTAATTGCAGAACAGCTCATTGAGCTCACTGAAGAAAATACAGATTGGGGTTTTGGTCTGTGTTTCTCTTATCTACGTCATGTTGAAAACCATGTTTGGAATCATAAGCGTGTTTATCGCATTTACTGTGAGTTAGCACTGAATCTGCGCATTAAACCGAGAAGAAGACTAAAACGGCATGCACCAGAACCACTGAAAGAGCCGATCCGGGCAAATCAGGTCTGGTCACTGGATTTTATGCATGACCAGCTGATCGATAGTCGTAAGTTCCGATTGTTGAATGTGATTGATGATTACCGTCGAGAAGGTTTGACTATTGAAGCAGGATTCTCATTACCCACGATCAGGGTTATTCACACATTGAATCAGTTATTGGAATGGCGAGAAAAACTGTTAGTTATTCGGTGTGACAATGGCCCGGAGTTTATCAGTCACGAATTTGTACGCTGGGCAACTGAACAAGGTATTCGTATTGAATATATTCAACCAGGTAAACCACAGCAAAATGCGTATATTGAACGCTATAATCGGACTATACGTTATAGTTGGCTGAGCAAACATTTATTTGATACTTTGGATGAAGTACAAGATTATGCAACAAACTGGCTGTGGCATTACAACCATGAAAGACCACACCAAGCAAACAAAGGAAGGCCACCTCTAATGGCTGCTTAACCTCTACTTTTAACTTCGGTTATTAATGGGAGGATTACCGTTTGTGCAACAAAGCCCTTAGTTGAAAAAAACTTTTAGATTTCATGCTCACACACCACCTAAAACAAAAAATATCTGATTGATTTTACAGGCTTTTAATTTAAGGTTTTATTCTACCCACTCGCAATATCAACGTTTAGTATCACGACTCACTAACTCATTAACTAAATATGGAGCAGTACGGCTATCTTGATTTTCTGTTATTTGTTTTGGTGTTCCTGCCACAACAATATTCCCACCAGCATTTCCAGCACCTGGTCCCACATCAATCACCCAATCTGCTTGTGCAACGGCACGCATATCATGCTCAATCATAACCACGGTATTACCCGCATCGACTAATCGCTGCAATTGAACTAACAATCGATCTACATCTGATGGATGCAAACCTGTAGTTGGCTCATCAAGTATATACAGTGTATTTCCACGCTGATTGCGTTGCAGCTCGGTCGCCAATTTAATACGTTGCGCTTCTCCACCAGATAGTTCAGTCGCTGGTTGCCCTAAACGTAAATAACCAAGGCCAATTTCCTTTAATAATTGTAGTGAACGAGCAATCGAGACCTCTCCATCAAAAAAATCACGTGCTTCATTGACGGTCATTCCTAATACTTCAGCAATATTACGTCCATTCCAGCGAATTTTCAGAGTGTCATCATTATATCGAGCACCATGACATGTCGGACAAGGGGCATATACACTTGGCATAAACAATAACTCTACACTGACAAAGCCTTCACCTTCACAAGTTTCACATCGCCCTTTAGCCACATTAAACGAAAAACGTCCAGCATCATAATGAGCTTGGCGAGCTTCAGGAGTCCCAGCAAATAACTTTCTAACATGATCAAATAAACCCGTATAAGTTGCCAGATTAGAACGTGGAGTACGGCCAATTGGTTTTTGATCAACCTGTACCAGACGCTGTATAGCCTCCACATCACCAGCCAGAGAACCCTGTGTAACCTCGTTAACCAACATTCCTTCATTTAAAGGATTATTTTCATTATTGTTTTCAGTTTCAGACTCATTGCCTAAATATGAAAGTACTAACTCGGGTAAAGCTTGAGAAACGAGACTAGATTTACCTGAACCTGAAATACCTGTAACTGCTGTAAGTACACCAAGAGGTATACGAGCATCAATATTATGCAGGTTATGTCGGTAAATATTGTTAAGTTCAAGCCAACCAGAGGGTGTACGTCCATAACTTTGAGTAACTGGGATTTTATTAAATAAATAACTTGCAGTACGTGAAGCTGAAATCTCACTTAAACCCTGAGGTACTCCACTATATAAAATATTACCACCTTGCTCTCCTGCATCTGGTCCAACATCCACTAACCATTGAGCACGACGCATGAGCTCTAAATCATGCTCTACAACAAATACGGAGTTTCCAGCGTCTCTTAATTTATCGAGAGAATCATATAATGACTGACTATCTGAAGGATGTAATCCAGCAGACGGTTCATCCAGTACATAAACTACACCAAATAGCATAGAACTTAATTGTGTTGCTAAACGCAAACGTTGTAACTCTCCCGCTGAAAGAGTCGGTGTGGCTCTATCTAATGTTAGATAACCAAGACCTAACTGGCGTAATTGATTTAAACGCCCCACCACACCATTTGCTAAACGCTGGGCAGCAATTTTCTTTTCATCTGAAAGTGCTGACGTACGTCTTACATCTGGAGATACAGAATGCACTGCTCTACCTGTTGTTGCTCGTTCAGATCTATCAAGTTGGGTTACTTTATTATTAGTCTTTTCTCCAGCATCATGAGCGTCGAAATTGCCAAGAACAATGGGCTCAAGCAGGCAAGTTAACTTATCCAAAGAAAGTTGCATAAACTCACCAATATCTACTCCAGCAAAGGTAATAGATAAGGCTTCTGGTTTAAGGCGTTTACCATGACAGGAAGGGCATATTTTTCCTTCCATAAAACGTGAAACACGTTTTTTCATCAACGTACTTTGGGTATTAGCAAAAGTATGAAGGACATAGCGACGAGCACCAGTGAAAGTGCCCATATAGCTGGGTTCTAGTTTACGTTTAAGTGCAGATTGAGTCTCAGCGGGGCTTAAACCAGCATAGACAGGAACTGTTGGGGTTTCTTCAGTAAATAAAATCCAGTCTCTATCCGATTGCGGTAAATCTTTCCATGGTCGATCAACATCATACCCTAGGGTTACTAGGATATCGCGTAAGTTTTGCCCGTGCCAAGCAGGTGGCCATGATGCGATAGCTCTCTCACGAATACTGAGTGTTGGGTCAGGAACCATTGTCGATTCTGTAACTTCATAAATGTGACCTAAACCATGACAGGTAGGACAAGCACCTTGAGGAGTGTTCGGTGAAAAGTCCTCGGCATATAACATTGGCTGATCGGCAGGATATGCACCAGCACGCGAATAAATCATTCGCACGAGACTTGATAAAGTTGTTACACTTCCAACAGAAGAACGGGTATTACTTGCACCACGTTGTTGTTGCAATGCTACTGCTGGTGGTAGACCATCAATAGCATCAACATCTGGTACTCCGGCCTGATCTATTAAGCGTCTTGCATAAGGTGCAACAGATTCGAAATATCTTCTTTGTGCTTCAGCAAAAATAGTTCCAAAAGCAAGTGATGATTTTCCTGAACCCGATACACCTGAGAAAACAACAAGTGCATTTCTTGGGATAGAAACATCTACATCCTTAAGGTTATGCTCACGTGCACCTCGAACTTCAATACAATTATTAGATAAAGTAATGTTATTGTGTTCACCAAAAGAATGTATTTTCATGTTTCTACGAGCCTGTAAATTATTTTGTGTAAGTCCCATTTTTTATAAATGATCTTTTAATCGATCATCGAACTGAATCGTAAAACAATTCATTGCTAAACTAATACATTTAAATATGGCTGTCATTTGGTTTAAATCTTCAGGAGTTTTTAAACCTTTAGCTAATTCAGCTGCCATACTTTTGATTGTAGCTTCATCCATGTGAAGTACCTTTTTTTATTATCCTCAGTAGGATAAATGAAAATTAAGTACTTACACAAAATTTAGAACAGTCCCACAACTCATTTTGTTGAACTATATCTGTACAACAACTCTACCTCGAATTTTTCCATCTAAAATTTCATTTGAAATATTTAAAGCATCTGTTAACTGAATTTCAGTCGTAACTTTTTCTAATTTTGTTTGATCCAATTCTGTAGCTAAACGTTCCCATGCTTCTTTTCTTAATTCGATTGGTGCCATCACGCTATCAATTCCATATAAGGTAATCCCTCTTAGAATAAATGGAGCAACTGTTGCTGGAAAATCCATTCCGCCTGCCAAACCACACGCAGCAACTGCACCACGATATTTTGTACTAGCACATGCATTCGCTAAAGTATGGCTACCAACAGTATCAATCACGCCAGCCCAAACTTCTTTGTTTAATGGCTTTCCTGGGGAAGATAATTCAATACGATCAATAATTTCACTCGCACCTAGATAGGTTAAATATTCTGACTCTTGAGGTCGACCAGTTGAAGCTGTAATCTCATAACCAAGATGATTCAAAATAATAATGGCAATACTACCTACTCCACCATTTGCACCTGTCACTAAAATTTTTCCATCATTTGGTTTAATACCATGTTTTTGTAAAGCCATGACACACAACATTGCGGTATAACCTGCTGTACCAATAACCATCGTATCTTTAAAAGAAAAAACTGAAGGTTTTTGTATGAGCCAATCACCTGAAACAATGACTTGCTCGGCTAGTCCTCCAGAATACTTTTCACCCACTCCCCAACCATTCAGTAGAACTTCATCTTCTTCTTTCCATGCTGGATGTTTTGATTCAATCACAACGCCTGAAAAATCAATACCTGGTGTTAACGGAAAACTACGAATCACAGGTGAACGCCCAGTAATGGCTAAAGCATCTTTATAATTGAGTGTTGAATATTTGACTTCGACTCTAACCTCTCCTTCTTGTAAAGGCTTTGATGCAGTCTCAGTAATTTGTGATGTGTAACCTGCTTCATCTTTAGTAATTACAATACCTTTGTACATAGAACTTCCTCTCCATTTAATTAGACTGCTTGTCTAGAATTAATTAAAAAATAAATACAGACGTCTGCATTTATTTTTTAATTAACTTTTTACGTGATTTGTTGTTTTACAGCTAAAGTAAACAAGCGATAAAATGCATCTAAGGGACTTGTTGATTTGACCAAACGTGCTCTTAGAACTGCACCTTCCCACCCAATCCAAAACTGATAAGCAGCTTCATCGCAATCAGCTAGGCTATATTGTGAATTTGACTGATGTAGGCAATCAGAAACTAATTTCTCCCATACCTTAAAGATATTTTCGATTCGGGCAATGATTTCTTGTGGTAAATACGACACTTCTTGTCCTAAGTTACCTAAAATACAACCTCGTTTAAAATCATATTTTTGCATTTTTTCACCCGCATCTTTTACAAAATTTTGCAGCTTTTCTAGTGGGGAAAGATCAGTTTGACTTAAAAACTTATTCAATCGCTTCACAAAATAAAGTTCATAAGCATCTAAGACTTCTAAAATAAAAGCCTCTTTATTTACAAAATAATGGTAGAAAGACCCTTTAGGAACTTGGACTGATTTCATGAGATCGTCCAAGCTCATAGCATTCATTCCACGTTCGGTCAGTAACTCGATACCTCGGTGGATTAAAACTTCTTTAGTGTCTGCATAGTTACAGCCGTGTTTGGTTGGTCGACCACGTGGTCTTTTGGGTGAGGAAGAATAATTCATATAATAAAAATAGACTATGTGACTAGAAATAACAACAATAAGATTATTTGATTGAAAATTTTATCTAAACGTCATCTAGTTCTCTTTTTTCACAGTACTTAGTCATTCATATAAATGCTCTTAAAAATCCTATAAGTTTATGAACTAATTTTTTATAAATTTCTATTATTTTTCTTCAAAATATTGAAATTAATAAATATATTGTAAAAATAATTTATAAACTAGATTTTAGGTAAACATAAGTTAAATAGAAAATTTTTAGTTAAATAAGGCTCTGTTGCACAAACTTACCACTGGAGGCTTCTTAGCTATCAAAAAAGTCGCGATAGTCTCCATCTACTCATTGACCCTACTGGCTTGAGGTTTTTAGGAGAAGGTGAATGAAAACGTAAAAAACATCAGTCTGAATATCGATGACAATAGCGTAAACTTCACATAGGTATAATAGATGCTGAAACACTGCAAAAACTTGCAGCTCAGCTCACAACCAATAATGTCAGTGACTCACAGGTGTTTGGTGATGGATTGGATAGCATAAAAAAATAATTAATATATTTCAATATATTAAACCCCAATCTCAACTTTTTAAGTGATTGAAATAAAAAGGACATAACCCTATTTTAGTTTCCACCAAGAAATTAAAGCAAAGTTATGTCCATTGAAGAATTTATCATTTTTATCTATGTAATCATAGAACAGCTTTATCCCATTGTTGTTATTCAGCCTCTGAGAACTCGTGGTTTTCCGCCTGCTGTTACTGATGTAGAAATTAGCCAAGAAATCCGAGAACGAGACAAAGAACGTTTTGAAACCGAAGTTGCAGCAGATGATGTCTATGCGGGTATCGGCTTGCAATACACAGGACCGCGTCCGACTGCACCTTTAATTACACCAAAGCACACAGGGCAAATTCTGAATGAAGATGACACTCATCAATAATTTCACGTATTAAGCCCAAATAAAAAGAGGTCTCTGTAGATCTCTTTTTCGGTAAGCATCCGCTGAACCCCACTTTTCTTATTTTCTCAATATACCAATAGTGCCCATTATTTATTAAATGGACATTATGTTTATGGCCTTAGACACTTTTATAGACACTGAACAAACGACAGAAAGAGCCCGCAGAATCTTCGCAACTGATTTTAAACAGCACTTGGTCGAGCTTTGCCTGCAGCCAAATACATCAGTGGCTAAGGTCACAATGCAACATCAGATCAATGCCAATCTATTACATAAATGGATTCGTCAGTCCAGATCAATGGTTCCATCATTCACAACCCCTTCCATTCCACAGACCGACTTTCTTCCCGTCATTCTTCACCCGACACCAGAGTCAAACAAGAAGCACCGCCGCCACCTGAACCGGAAAAGAATGCTGTCGCTCATATCAGAATTCCACTGCATCAGAAACAATGCTCCGCAAGAGATCAGGTGATCGAAATAGAATGGCCAGTGGAATCGGCCAAGGAGTTGCTGCTTTTACTTCAGGGCTTGATCAAATGATCCGCATTGATGAAATCTGGCTTTCTACCCAACCTCTGGATATGCGAGCAGGTATGGATACTGTCATGGCTCAGGTGCTGAGAGCCTCTGGCTATATCAAACCGCATTGTGCTTATCTGTTCTGTAATAAGCGTGGCCGTCGCATGAAAGTGCTGGTGCATGATGGGCTGGGCATCTGGCTATGTGCCCGACGGCTGGAACAGGGAAAATTCCACTGGGCTAAAGTTCACCAAGATGAAACCGTGACCCTCAGCCCGGAGCAGTTACAAGCACTGATCCACGGTTTAACTTGGCAAAGAATCGGTCTGCAGCAAGTGGTAACAATGCTCTAAATCGAACTCATCCATTCTGCTATTCTCCAAACATGATCTCAACCATACTGCAGTCATGAAAATGCTGCCTGATTTAAACCAACTGACCCATGAACACCTGCTGGAATTTATCCGACAGTTGGCGCTGCAGCATCAGTCTTTAGCATAATCAAAACAACAACTGGAACAATCAAATCAGCAATTAGATTCTAAAGTTAAATCTCTCTCTAATCTCAATCAAAAATACGAGCATGAACTTTTGCAGTTTAAACGGCATAAGTTCGCCCAGAAGAATGAATACTTAACGGCCAAACAAATCCACCTCTGGGATGAAGCGGTTGAAGAAGATATTGCCGCGGTTGATCTGGAACTGGAACGGCTGAATGCAGCTAAAACCGATGCAGCGACACAGAAAGCCCCAGCCAACAAACCTAAACGTCGACCGCTACCTGATCATCTACTCACTCTGCGTATTGAGCACGAACCTGCCTCAACGCAATGCAGCTGTGACAGCTTGTACTGCAGCAACAGGTGCTGCATGCCAATGAAACACCGGTCACCATCATGCAGATGGGTGAGAATGAGAAAAAACCGAAGAAAGGTTATGTCTGGGCCTATGCCACCACACAGTACAATCTACTTCAGGCGGTGATCTATGACTTTCAGGATAAGCATGCTGAAGAGTTCCTGAAAGACTGGCAAGGCCATCTGGTCTGTGATGATTATGGTGGTTATAAAGCACGCTTTAAATCAGGCCAGATCATTGAGGTGGGCTGCATGGCCCATGCACATCTTAAATTCCATGAACTGCATGCGACCGGAAAAAGTCAGGTCGCTGAACAAGCATTAGTGATGATTCAGAAACTGTATGCCATAGAAGCAGAACTCAGGAAAAAGACCGATGGTACAGCGCAACACCGTCGCGAATACCGGCAACAACATAGCCAATCGATGATGCAACAACTATATGAATGGCTCAACCAACATTATCTGACGGTGCCGTCGAGTTCTCCAATCGCCAAGGCGATCAATTACACTCTGAAGCGTTGGCCAGCTTTAAGTCGCTATTTGGATGATGGCAATCTACCGATTTGCAACAATTGGGTCGAAAATCAAATGCGTCCCTGGGCATTGGGACGCAAGAACTGGTTGTTTGCTGGCTCGCTACGCAGTGGTCAGCGAGCTGCGAATGTCATGACCCTGATTCAGTCAGCAAAGCTGAATGGGCTAGATCCGTATGCCTATTTAAGTGATGTGCTGAAAAGGTTGCCGACACATAAAGTGACCCAGATTGAAGAATTACTGCCACACCGCTGGAAACCCAACTCAAATTAAAAAATAGCGATGGGGTTCAGCGGACGCTTACGCTGTTTTCAATGTAGTATTCAATAATCGAGATGATCATTGCAAAAACTTTTCATTTCTGATGTCCCAAAATGGGCAATGGAAACTCGCCCCTGCCTATGATGTTACTTTCTGTGAAGGACCAGGGGGATATCATCAAATGGATATCATGGGTGAGGCACTGGATATTCCTCGACAAGCTCTTGTGAAACTTGGTACTCAGGAAGCGGAACTTTGTGTCCAAGAAGTCGATGAAATTATTGGCTCGATTTGTAAGGTTGCAATCCGATTCAGCAATATCGCTCATGACCTATTACCTGGACAAATTCAAGCAGAGACTCTCCAACTGATCCAAAATAGGATTGAGCATAATATTCATTTATTGCACTAAATAGCTTTCACAAAGCCTCTATAGAGGGCTTATTCTAACCGTTGTTTTATCACGGCATAAGCTACACCAGTCACCACACTTCCAATCGCAATCGCCAATAAATATTTTAATGGATAATTCATCGCATTCGGAATGATCAGTACCATTACACCGCCATGAGGGGTGACTAGTTCACATTTAAATAATGCAACCAAAGCCCCAGTTACAGCACCACCTGCGATCGCGCATGGAAGCACTCGAATCGGGTCTTTAGCAGCAAACGGAATAGCCCCTTCCGAAATGAAACATAGGCCCAGAACTACAGCAGCCTTCCCTGCATCTTGCTCAGGTTTGGCAAATTTATGCTTTGCCAGAAAAGTTGCAATTGCCATACCCAATGGCGGTACCATACCCGCAGCCATGGTAATCGCCATCGGTCCGTATGTTTGTGACGTAAGTAAGCCCACCGTAAAGGCATAAGCCGCTTTGTTTATTGGGCCCCCAACATCAATACACATCATACTCCCAAGGATAATCCCCATGATCATGGCATTGGTCGTCCCCATATTGGCAAGGAAGTGTGTGAGTAATTCAAACAATTGTGCAACAGGCTGTCCAACCACATAAATCATGATTAAACCAACAGCTAAACTGGCCAATAGTGGAATAATCAAAATTGGTTTTAATGCTTCTAGGCTACTTGGGAGTTTAAGCTGTTTCGATAAAAATAACGCAATATAACCTGCAATAAAACCTGCAACTAATCCACCGAGAAAGCCTGCCTCTAATTGTGTTGCAAGTAAACCGCCAATCAAACCTGGAGTTAAACCCGGACGATCCGCAATAGAATAAGCAATGTAACCTGCCAGCATAGGTACCATAAGAGTAAATGCTGCAGCACCTATTTGCTTTAAGGATGCGGCAAAGCTTCCTTCAACAGGATTGAGGCCAAACATAAACGAGATGGCAATGATCAAACCGCCCGCCACCACCATTGGCAGCATGAAAGACACCCCTGTTAAAAGATGTTTATAAATTCCAGTTTTTTCTTTGTTTTCATTTTCTGTCTTAGTGGCTGTTTGCTTACCCGTTTCAAGCACTTTGGCTTCAGCAATTGCGTTTGCAAAAGTCTTATCCGTTTGCTTAAGGGCAAATCCTGTACTGCAGCGATATACGCGTTTGCCTACAAAGCGATCTGTATTGACCTCAATATCCGTTGCTAAGATCACCACATCTGCTTTGGCAATACTTTCTGCCGATAAAACATTTTTAGCCCCAACCGATCCTTGGGTTTCAACATCAATCTGATAACCGTGCTTTACTGCACCTTGTTGTAAGGCTTCGGCCGCCATAAACGTATGCGCAACACCAGTTGGACATGCTGTAATGGCGACAAAGCGTGTAACCCCTACATTGGCTGCAATAGTTTCATCTAAAGCATCTGAATGCTCAAGAACTTGTTGCAAAAGCATGATCGCATCGTGTTGCGCGTTATTCAAACCAATGACTTTCACAACCTTGTCACGCAGTTGATCCGCTTCTGCCGACTTCTGTCCTACAAAAACAACCGTATCAATAACATTTGATAAATCGAGATGCTCGACTGATGTCGCCACATGATTGGAAATACCAAGTGCTGTCGCTGCTTTGGACAGTTTTTTGGACAAAATCACTGCATTAATCGGCTGCTCGGGACTATGTGGCACAAATAAAATATGTTTTATCTCTTGCATCGTATTAACTCAATGATTGGACTGAGATTTGCGATTTCAAATCTTCAATAACAGCAAAGTCTGGAAGGGCAAACCCAATTTGGGTCACAGCATTGCTCGCAATTGCGGTTGCTGTTTTCAATGTTTCTTCTGGGGAAGTTGAACTCAACAAGCCATGAATCATACCTGCCAGCAAGGAATCTCCTGCACCCACCGTACTTTGGACGGTGACCTTCGGTGCAGTAGCATGCAGGGTTTGCGTGCGGTGAAGCCAGTTCACCCCGTTTTCACCCATCGAGACCACAATATGTTCGATCTGACTATTTAAACTGGCAAAAAGATGCTGCTGTTCTGCAAACGTTTCTGCTGGCAAATGGTAGGTTTCTGTCAACTCATCTGTATTAGGCTTAATCAACCAAGGATGGGCAGCAATTGCTGCTTTCAACGCAACACCACTGGTATCTACTGCGACTTTTTTACCCGCAGACTGTAACCATAGAATCAGTGTCGAAAGCTCTTCTGCAGAAAACCCTTGTGGCAAACTGCCAGCAATCACAATCACATCAACCTCTAAAATCAGTTGAGATAGGCGTTCACGTAGTTGTTGTTTTGCTGAGGTATCTACAAAAAAGCCCTTGCCATTGATGTCAGTCATCTGACCAGAAGCTTCTGCAACTTTAATGTTTTGTCGTGTTTCACCTGCAACATAAATAAATTGGTTATCAAATTGCTCTTGCTGGATATGATGGTCAAAAATTTGACGGTTTTCTTGCCCTAAAAAGCCACTCACAATCAGTTCATGACCCAAATCCTTAAGGACCTGTGCCACGTTTAAGCCTTTACCGGCTGCATGACTTTGGGCCGTTAACTGACGATTGACCTCGCCAACTTTTAGTTGATCCAATTGCACGGTGAGGTCAATTGCAGGATTCAGAGTAATGCTTAATATCTTAGCCATTCGGTAATTACTCCACCAATGCACGTACGGCAGTTGCACTGTCACAACTTAAGGCTTGCTGTGCGACCTGTTGGCAATTTATATAGTTCAAACCACGAATTTGCGCCTTCACCAATGGAATACTGGTACTCGACATACTCAACTCATCCACGCCTAAGCCTATCAATACAGGCACAGCTTTTGGATCAGCAGCCAATTCACCACAAATGCCCACCCATTTACCATGCTGATGTGCTGCCCGAACCGTTTGATCAATCAATAGCAAAATACTCGGATGTAAGCCATCAGCTTCAGCAGACAACAGTGGATGACCACGGTCAATCGCCAGAGTATATTGAGTCAAGTCATTGGTTCCAATACTAAAAAAATCAACTTCTTGAGCCAGAATTGGAGCCAACAATGCTGCCGCAGGAACCTCAATCATAATACCGACTTGTAAGTTTTCACATGGATGCTGTATGCGAACCTCATCCAAAATTGCTTTTGCTGCTCGCCATTCTTCAACCCGCCCAATCATAGGAAACATAATTCTTAACGGGCGATTATCCGCTGCTTTAAGTAAAGCAACCAATTGCTGACGTAACAACTCTGGCTTACGTAAAGTCAGACGAATACCACGTAAGCCTAAGAATGGATTTTCTTCCTTTTCAATAGGCAAATACGGCAAAGGTTTGTCCCCGCCTACATCAAGTGTACGTACCACCAATGGACGACCCGCCAAAGCATCTAACACCACCCGATAATCGGCTTCCTGTGTAGCCTCATCAGGCGCACTGCTGTGTGACATAAAGACCAATTCTGTGCGTAGCAAACCAATTGCTTCTGCCCCATCGGCCACAGCCTGTATCGTAGCGCCCACTTTACCAATATTGGCTGCGATTTCAACTTGATGTTGATCCAGTGTGATGGCGGGTTCTAAACAATGCTGTTCCGCTTGTTCTCGCAACTCACGCTGGCGTTGGCGCTCTGCAATGGCATAATCAATCTGACTTTGCTCGGGTGAGACCACATACTCACCAGTATCCCCATTAATTAGCACGGTGGCATGGTTCTCAATATTTAAAACAGCTACACCCGCACCTACGACTGCTGGAATAGCCAGAGCACGTGCCACAATAGCACTATGGGCACTCGCTCCACCAACCGCGGTCAAAATGCCTGCAACACGATCTTTATTCATACGCGCTACATCACTCGGGCCAACATCATGCATAATTAAGATATAAGGTTGCTCGGGTTCTGTGACATCGGCCACACCGCACAAAACAGCCAAAACTCGCTCACCAATATCCCTTAAATCAGCCGCACGCTCTGCCAGTAAACGATCGCTAAGTGCAGCCTGTGCGGTAGCAGCCACTTCAATATGATCATGCCAAGCTGCTGCAGCAGACAACCCCTGTTTTAAACCGCGTTGTACACTTTGGAGGAGGTCTGGATCATCCAGCATTTCCAAATGTGCCATGAAGATCTGCTTAATGGCAGTAGATTCAGTATGTGCAATGAATTGACGTAAGCTATTTTTCACCTGATGAAGCGCAATTTCAAGCTTTTCATTCTCAGCTTTAAAACTCTGTCCGCGACGTTCATAACTAAATTCATGTGGCTTCACCACATGTGCAGGACCAAAAGCAAGGCCAGTTGATGCCGCAATACCGCAGCTACCCGTATCGCCATGTGATTCAAAAGGCATTAATTCCAAAGTATTTACGACTGGGTCACTACTGCTGTGCTGATGAGATACAAGATCAACAGCTTCAACCTCTTCTCCTAAGCCCTGTTGAACTGCATCAATAATCTGTTCTAAGCCTGCTACAGCATCAGTATCAGGTTGTGCAATAAAAGTCAGAGTTTGACCACGACGACATCCCATGGCTAATAATTTGGTTAAACTTTTTGCCGAAACGTAAGCCCCCTCATCTACAGCAACGAGAATATCCCCTGCAAATTTCTTAGTCATATTGACCAAGTGTGTCGCGGGACGCGCATGTAGACCATGAGCATTAGCTAAGACAATACGACGAGATGGCCAATCAGGAATCAGTTCAGCACCAATTAACTGCGCCAACTGGTGACTATCTTGCTCTTGGTTGAGAGTATGAACTTGTTCAGTATCAAACAAAATATCCATTAACCGTTGAAACCGTTGCATATCCAGTTGCTCATTACTGGCAATACACACCAAAGTCTTGAGCATTTCCTGCTGATGGCTTAAAACCTGTTCCGCTTTTACCAAACTTACAGCTGGGCTCAAAACATGCTGGTTAGAAGTGATCGACCACACTCCCTCCCCTAAATGAATCATGCTGTTTAGGTTTAAACCCGACAGAAAACCACACTCCACCATTTTTTGCTGTTTCAGCAACTGTGTTGCCTGCCAAATCAAATCTTCTACATCAAGTGCGGGAACTTGAGTGGCGATTAAATTTTCATGCAATGCCAAAGATGCGGGTTGGGCTTGTAATAATGCAATAATTTGCTCTGCGGATTGAGCCTGTTTCACTTGATCAGCGACATCATTAATTAAAGCCCGCGTCAAAATTTGTAAGACTTGCAAATGCTCATCTGATTTCGCAGCAATCACTACTGCTAAATAAATTTTATTTTCACCGTCCCAAACAACTCCTTCAGGAAAGTGCGCCAGACGAATCCCAGTTTTTAAAATAGATTGGCGAGACTGAGGCGTCCCATGCGGAATGGCAATTCCTTGTCCTAAATACGTTGCACTTTGTTGTTCACGCCCGGTCAACCCATGAATATAATCAGGTGTAACCAATTGGTCTTCGACCAAGATATCGACTAGACATTGCAACGCTTGTGCTTTATCAGTGGCGTGTTGTTTCATTCGAATATGTTGTATATCTAGCGCGAGCATAAAGCGTCCTTGCAAAATAGCATAGTGAAAAGCTATGCCTTTTTACTGGAGAAAAAATAAAAGTCGAATTCTACTCAGGATTTACACAAAAATCTGTATATTTTGATTTTATCTTGATAATCATTATTACGACGCAATTAAGAAACGACGAGATTCTCCAAAGCCCAGTGTTGCGATAGTTGGGTTTAGTTCTAATTGAACCGCTCTATCTCTGATTTCAGGGGTATATTTAGGTTTTTCATCGGATCACTACGCTTCGCTACGTCTTGCGAAGCAATGCGTCTCATCTCAGAAAGTTTGGTCTCCGACAAACCCGGTACGGTTCAGTTTAAGTCGTAAAATTGAAGTTAGATGTTTTTGCATAGATCCAAGTGTTAAATCATCATTGCGATTCTTGCGTACCACACCCTAGGCACGTGAAAAAGTAGAAAGCTTATATTTGTACGTGTTACGTCAAAAAGCAAAACAGAAACCGTAGCCCCAGGCAACACCCCTCTCATCATAAAATTATACCAGTCAGTAAAATAACTTTAGGTTAAGCATATGTATGCTGGTTATTATTGTTGATTATCACAATAAATTAGTGACCAAAAATCAAAGTATCCTACCCTACCTTAAATTACACCACATAAAATAAAAACTCTATATAACTGTTATATATAGAGTTTATTTAAATACCAATTATAGTATTTAGTGTATTTTATGTCGGTGACTCTTACCAAGGTTGGTTTTTTTCAAAAGGAAGCTTTGTTTACCCAAATTATTTAGATAAGAATCTCTTTTTCCAAAGGAAAGTTGGCAAAGCCTTACTAATGTGAGTAATTAAATCGCTTACTCTTTCTCTAGCTTGACCAGGCAATCCGATGTAATATCTGCAATGGTTCTTGCACCAGTCAATGTCATTGCCACACGCATTTCTTTCTCAATCAAATCTAGTAAATTACTTACCCCAGAACCGCCGGCAGCACCAAGTGCGTATACAAATGCACGACCAAGCATACAAATATCTGCACCCATAGCCAACATACGTACCACATCAAGACCGTTACGAATCCCTGAATCTGCTAAAATTTTGATGTCACCTTTGACCGCACTTGCAATTGAAGGAAGCGCACGAGCAGAAGACAAAACACCATCAAGCTGACGACCACCGTGATTGGAAACCACAATTCCATCTGCTCCGAAACGTACTGCATCCTTGGCATCCTCAGGATCTAAAATCCCCTTAATAACCATGGGACCCTCCCAATAATCACGAATCCACTCAAGATCTTTCCAAGAAATTGAAGGGTCAAAGTTATTTCCCAGCCAACCGATATAATCTTCCAGACCTGTCGGCTTACCTAAATATTTCGAAATGTTACCCAAATCATGCGGACGACCCAATAAACCGACATTCCAAGCCCAGTGTGGGTGCATACACGATTGCATATAACGACGTATTGCAGCATTTTTACCACTCATTCCTGAATGTGCATCACGATAACGCGCACCTGGAACAGGCATATCGACTGTGAATACTAAGGTAGAACAGCCTGCGGCTTTAGCACGTTCCAAGGCATTTTTCATAAAACCACGGTCACGTAGTACATACAGTTGAAACCACATCGGACGTTGAATCGCAGGTGCCACTTCTTCAATTGGACAAACTGAAACTGTTGATAAGGTAAATGGAATGCCCTTTTTATCTGCGGCAACCGCGGCTTGAACTTCACCACGACGCGCATACATACCCGTTAGACCTACAGGTGACAATGCCACTGGCAACGCCAAACTCTCACCAAACAATTGCGTTTCTAAGCTCAGCTCAGACATGTCATTTAACACACGTTGACGTAAAGCGATTTTTGATAAATCGTCTACATTACGCTTTAAAGTATATTCCGCATAGGCACCACCATCGATGTATTCAAATAAAAATGGCGGTAAACGACGTTTCGCAGCTTCACGATAGTCATTTGCAGAAGAAATAATCATAACTTATGTCCTATTTAATCGACTCGAACGTTGACGACGAGCTTCTTCTTCATCGATCATACGTACGCGTTGAACAACAAATTCAATATGCCCACAAGCTGCCTTACGTGCAGTCTCTGAGTCTTGACGTTCAATTGCGTCCATCACCTCAAAATGCTGGTCATGCAATTGTTCAAAATGTTGTGGTGTGGTGTAAACTTTACGTCGCCCTAACATCACGTTGTCTTGCAATAAATCAAACAAACTACGCATCATTTGGATCAGCACTAGATTGTGGGATGCTTCTGCAATCGCCAGATGAAAATTCGCATCCGCTATTGCTGCGTGGGCATCATCACCTAAAGCCTGAAAATGGCTAATCTGCTCAAAACATTGACGAATATTGATCAAATCACTGGGTGTGGCACGTTGTGCGGCATACCATGCTGTACCACCTTCAAGCACCATACGAGCTTCTTGTACATCAAAACGATATTCAGGATCCTGATCCATCAAACCGGATAATGGCTCAACGATTTGATACTGTGACCAATGTGCAGGCAACTGCTTTAAATAGGTGCCTGCACCCGCTTTGCTCTGAATAATCCCTGCGGTAATCAGTTGTTGAATCGCCTCACGTAAAGAGCTACGAGACACACCTAACTGTTCACAGAGTTGGCGTTCAGCAGGCAATCGCTCTCCGACTTGCACATTATTTTTTTCAATCAATAGACGTAAACGCTGTACCACTTTGTCGGAGACTTTCATTTTTTTCCTTGACCCGTTTACGGAATCATCCACGGGAAAACATAAGCTTGTAAGGTCACAATAATACCAATCATCACCGTAAAGATAATGCTGTGTTTTACTGTAAATCTAAATAAATCAGATTCTTTACCAACTAAACCCACTGCTGCACAAGCAATCGCGATTGATTGAGGGGAAATCATCTTACCTGTTACTCCACCACTGGTATTGGCAGCAACTAACAAGACTTCAGGCACACCGATTTGCTGTGCTGTAGTTGCTTGTAACGCTGAAAACAATGCGTTAGCTGAAGTATCTGAACCTGTAAGAAACACTCCAACCCAACCCAAGAATGGTGAAAAGAACGTGAAAGCCTGACCCGTATGTGCCAGTGCTAAAGCAAGCGTCGCTGACAGACCTGAATAGTTTGCAATGAACGCAAAAGCCAGTACCATACCAATCGAATAAATTGGGGTTTTTAGTTCATTCACGGTTTCAAAGAATGTCGAAACTGCCTCTTTAGGTTTCATGTTTAAATAAATAATCGTGATCAATGCCGCCAATATAATCGCCGTACCCGTTGCTGATAACCAATCAAACTTATAAATCGCATCATAATCTTTAATTTCAGGCACGACAGGTGGTAGCTTTTGAATCAATTGATGCAAATACGGCACTTTAATTGAAACTACTAAATCACTTAATGGGCCGTCCTTAACAAATAAATCTTTAAAAGGTTTGATGCTCCAGATCGTCACCATTGCTGTAAGTATCAGAAATGGAGACCAGGCTTTGGCTATCTGTGCCACACTATATTGTTTACGAGCTTGCTTGATAATAGTTTCATCTACCTGTATATTTTTGTCCTCAAAAAGAAAAATATGTTTTGGTTTCCAATACTTAAGCAAGATAGTTAAACTAATTAATGATGCAATTGCAGCAGTGATATCGGGTAACTCAGGCCCAACAAAATTTGATGTTAGATATTGCGCTAAAGAAAAAGATAAGCTGGCAACTAAAATAGCAGGCCAAGTTTCTTTAACCCCACGCCAACCATCCATGATTGCCATGATCCAGATCAATACAATTGGCACCATAAAGGGTAACTGACGACCAACCATTTGACTGATTTCCATGGTGTCAACACCTGAAACCTGCCCAGCGACAATGATCGGAATTCCCATTGCACCAAAAGCAACAGGTGCAGTATTAACTATCAGGCATAGCCCAGCCGCATATAAAGGCTTAAAGCCGAGTCCCACCAACAGTGCCGCAGTAATTGCGACGGGCGCACCAAAACCTGCCGCACCTTCTAAAAACGTACCAAAAGCAAACCCAACTAATAGCATTTGCAGACGTTGATCTTCTGTAATTGACAGAATAGACGAACGAATAACATCAAACTGTCCTGTTTTTACTGAAATCTTATATATAAAAACTGCACCGATAATAATCCATGCAATTGGCCACAGGCCGTAGAAGAATCCATAGACCATTGATGCTAATGCCATTCCAATTGGCATTTTGTATAAAAATAATGAGACCAGAAAGGCTAAAAAAACGGTAATTGTAGCGGCTACACTACCCTTCATGCGAAAAATAGCTAACGCTAAAAAAAAGAAAATAATTGGAACTAGCGCAATAGCACTCGAAATCCAGATATTGCCTATAGGATCATAAATTTGTTGCCACTGTTGAAGCATTGTCTACTCCTTGAAATGCTTAACTACTAGATTGAACAGTTTATTGTACTTAAACACTAAATTGGTATGACCAATTTAGTGTTTAAGAGATAAAATGTGCATTTTGTATTGGCGATATTAGTAATATTAGCCCAAAAACACAATATAAAAGATTTAATTTATTTTTTGGTATGACCAATTTTCATAATCTCTTAAAATTTTATATATTAGATTTCTTTCATAATTCACTTTTTACTCAGCTCAAAATTATAGATTCCCACAATTAAATTAAATCTTAATCCTAGTCTTTTGCCAGGGTTGTGATATCGCTCGGCAAGGATTTTGAAGGTTTTCAAAGTTCCAAATACCTGTTCAATCCCAATTCTTCTTTTATTGATTTCTTGGTTATAAAGTTTTAGCTCGAGATCTGGTTTTTAGTGCTTTTTTGCTTTTAATGGCCATAAACTATTTGGATACAATGTATAAATCCCTTGATAGCCTTTATTTGCAAGAGGCTTTGTTGCACAAACCTACCACTGAAAGCTTCTTGGGGAATATAATTTCTAAATGAAGAGGTCTGCACCCAAGATCTATCGTACAACCAGTTGATCTACCTACAATAAAGCCTTGCTCAGTCAAGGAAATATATCAATTTGGTTTGATTCAGCCATCCAATGGTCGCTCGATTGACTCAACAACTGCCGATGCAAAACTTGGATGAAAATGTACTAGCCCAACAACTTCATTCCACCAATCAAGAGCAGTTGATTGCCTATAAAGTGTCTTTATTTGGCTCTGACGTCAGTGTCGTTCAGCATGTGGTAGCAAAAACCCGAGGTGCACCGAAAGATTTAAGCCACCAAGTAGTTGGCTTTAGTACAAAGCAACAAGGTGAGGCTCAGTTATGTGTTACGTCGTGAGGATATTCAAGTGGTGGCAGCAGAGCGGATGTTCCTACGTGGATAATTGCTCAAAAAGATTTTATAATCGGTATTAATACCAATAATTTTGTCTTTATTGCTATGTATAGACTTAATCGTTTTGATTATTCGTCGAGAGCTTAAAGCCTTAGATGAAGTTTCAACCTTTTAAGTCAGCCAAATTTATCAGTGAATGATGCTACTCACTATTTAAAAACCTTAGATGCCAAAGTAATGCCTTCCAAGGTACAGTCCTTTGCCCAAAACTCTAAGCACTTAATACATAAACTGCATCAAAATCCGGAAAATGAAAAAGTATTTAGTTCATACGCCGCCCATGAATTGCGTAGTCCTTTAACCGCGATCAAAACTCATATTCAGCTTGCACAACTGATGGCAGAACAACAGGCAAGCTCGCCCAAATTGCAACAGAGCTTGCAGCAGGTACACCTTGGTATCCGCCGATGTACCCAGCTACTGGAACAGCTTCTAGCACTTTCCTCTACCGATCAAGTACTGAGTGATATGTAGTACAGTATTGAAATTGCACGGCTCCTGACTCAGGTGATTGCCGATTTACAGTCGCTTTATCCGGAAATTGAACCCAGTTTAACAATTGACTGACCGAGCCTGACCCGAATTGCCCTACCCGATTTTGAACTAGATACCGTCTTTAAAAACCTACTTAACAATGCTCTATTGCAGGCACAGGCAAACACCATTTCAATTGCTATGCTGCATGTGTGCTGATCATTCATAATGATAATCAAAGGTTGAAGATATGCATACTTGGGACAGCGTTTCTGGCATAAATCTCCCTAGCAAAATGGGCATGGGCTAGACTTATATTTGATGAAAATGGTGTTAAACAAATATGGCTATCAGATTCAATTTACAGTGGCGCAACCTCAATATTTAAGCATTCACATCAGCCTCGCTGCAAGCGGATCACTTACTTATGAGAAGACAGGGCTAAATTTAAAGCTGGAATATCAACCCATGTCGTATCAGCAAAATCACGCTGCAAATACTGTTTTAAATAAGCAATGGTATCTTCAGCGATCAAGGGATCTTTGGAGTTATCTGCATGATTAAAAGCAATGGCATATAATTGAACCCCGCGGAGTTTTAACAACTCAAGACTCAGCAAGGTATGATTAATACTACCCAAACGCCCTGAAGTGACCAGAATCACCGGATAATTATGTGTCTGAATATAATCAATAGTTAGGAACTCTTCGGTTAAGGGCACCATTAGACCACCTGCACCTTCCAGCAAAATACAGTCATAGCCCGCAGCCAGCTGTTCGGTGGCCTGCTGAATCTGTTCAAAATTAATGGCTCGCCCATCTAGACGCGCAGCAAGATGCGGTGAAGCCGGATACGTAAAAATTTCCGGCATGGTCAGTTTTTGCTGGTCTTCCGGTAACAGTCCACAACCCATAATTGCACGATGCTGTTCGATATCTTCTGATATATCGACATTTCCGGTCTGGATCAGCTTTTGGGTTATGGTACGAATGCCCTGCTCATTCCAATTTTTGGCCAGAAAACCAGTAGTAAAGGTTTTACCAATTGCGGTATCAATGCCGCTGACAAAATAAATCTGTGCGCTCATGCTGTCTTCCGTGCAATGACATAAACCGGATGATAGGTCAGTGCATACTGTTTGCTTTCAGGGTCTTGGAATTGTTGATAGCCGGTATAAAAATCCTGTAAGGACGATTTTGTCCACCGAAACCCCTGTGCCGTCGCCTGTACACCAGTGGCTTTGATATGCTGTAACACCTGTTTCGGATGCTCAAAATGCAAGGTCATCTGTTCTTCTGTCTGCAGCAGAATGTCAAAGCCTAAGGATTCAAGCAGTTCACAGACCTCCGCTAAAGGCAGATAATCCAAGCCCTGTCCGGTCAGTGCCTTAATTTCCTTTAAATTATTGTCCGTATAACTGGCAAAACACAGATGCCCAGAGGGATTTAAGGCCTGCGCAATGTTGAGCAACAATGCTTTTAAATCCGAGATCCATTGCAATGCAGAACACGACAGCACCATGTCCAGAGACTGCGGCAGTGGCAAGGTTTCAATATTACCAATCCCCCACAAAAGCCGATCATCTTCCGGGAAATGCTGCTTCACTTCGGCATATAGGTCATTTAAAAATAAATGATCAAAGCTGTAATACTGCATAAAAAGCCGGGTAAACAATCCTGAACCGCAGCCAATTTCCAATACCCGTTGCAAATGTGGTTGTGCTACATGCTGCTGCATGAACTGCATCAACTCTGCCGCTACGGCACTTTGTACCAGCGCATGCTGCTCATAACTGAGATTTGCCTGAGCAAAACGCTGGGCAATCTGTTTGCTGTTCATCGCGGCAAATTCCTCAGCACCTGCAGACATGCGTCCAGCTCATCCGCAGAAATGTTCTGATTCAGGCAGATTCTGAGTCTGGAGGTGTTGGCAGGAACCGTTGGCGGACGTACTGGTAGCACATAAAATCCCTGCTGTTGCATAATTTCAGCCGCCTGAATGGTGCGTTTTGCCTCACCAATCAGTACCGGCACAATTTGCGAGGTTGACGGACAGTGATATCCCAAGTCTTGAATGCCCTGCTGACAGCGTACAGCCAATGCTGCCAAATGTACTCGTCCCGCCTGAAGCTGCTGTACCTTCTGAAAAATAAATCTAGTCCAGGCCATACATAGTGGCGGCTGGGCGGTACTAAAAATTAAAGGTCGCATGCTATTGATCAGATAGTCACGAATCACTGGCGCACAGACCAGATAACCACCAACTGAAGCCAAAGCCTTGCCAAAGGTACCGACTAGGAAATCAATTTGATCCAATACTTGATACTGTTCTGCGCAGCCCAATCCACGTTCACCGCGCACACCAATTGCATGTGCCTCATCGACATAGAGCATGACTTTTGCAAACTGCTGTTTTAATGCCACCAAAGCAGCTAAATCTGTTTCATCCCCATCCATACTGAAAATTGATTCAGTTACCACAATGATGCGCTGGATAGATTCATCTGACTGATATTTTTCTAAAAACTGAGTCAAATGCTGCAGGTCATTATGGCGGTAACGCACATAGCCAGCTTTAGATAAACGAATCCCGTCGATAATACTGGCATGTACCAGTTTGTCAGCAATGATCATGGTTTTAGCATTACTGAGCGCAGGAAGAATCCCGATATTCATGTGATAACCACTATTAAACAGCAGTACTGAACGTCCAAAAGCCTGTGACATCTGTGCTTCAAGTTGTTCAAAATTGGGAAAGTTTCCTGTCAGTAAACGTGAAGAGCTTGAACTCATATATCGCTCAGACATCGGCGTGAGGTCAAAAAATTCTTCACGTAGCGTTAAGTTGGATGCCAGACCTAAATAGTCATTGGATGCCAGATTCAGCATCTCTTGGCCATTGAGTTGCAATCGTGGCTGGCTAGAAATATTGGACTTAAACTGGCGATATTGCCCTTGCTGTTTCAAGTCATCTAGCTGCTGCTGGAAATGCTCAAGATGGTTCATGCTACTGCCTCTATCTGCTGAATCATCTCCCGCATATGCTTTAATAAAGTTTCAAGTTGCTGTGTTGAAATTACATATGGCGGCATGACATAGACCAGACGGCCAAAAGGACGAATCCAGACGCCACGGCATACACATTCAGCCTGAAAACGCGCCAAATCAATAGTTTGATGTAGCTCAACCACGCCAATTGCGCCGAGGACACGCACATCTTTGACTTGTGCCAAGGATTTTAAATCCAGTAAATATTGTTCTAGTGTCCTTTCAATCTGTTGAATACGCGTCTGCCAGTCTTGAGCCAGTAACAGCTGAGTACTTTTTAATGCGACCGCACAGGCCAACGGATTAGCCATAAAAGTTGGGCCATGCATGAACACACCCGCTTCACCACTTGAAATCGTCTCTGCTACATGGCGAGTGGTTAAGGTCGCTGACAGGGTCATATAACCACCAGTCAATGCCTTACCGATACACATAATGTCTGGTGTGACCTGAGCGTGTTCATAAGCAAATAGTTTTCCAGTGCGGCCAAAACCGGTGGCAATTTCATCTAAAATCAGCAGTACATCGTACTTTTCACACAACAACTTAGCTTGCTTTAAATATTCTGGATGATAGAAACGCATCCCGCCTGCACCTTGCACAATCGGCTCAATGATCATGGCAGCAATCTGTTGATGCTGCTGTACCAGCAGGTGCTCAAGTGGCTGTATATCTTCGGGTTGCCATGCCCCATCAAAACGGCTTTGAGGTGCCGGAACAAATAAACGGTTCGGCAAACTCGAACCAAAAATTTGATGCATACCAGTTACAGGATCACAAACCGACATGGCATTCCAGGTGTCGCCATGATAGCCAGACCGTGTGGTAACAAAGTTAGTTTTTTGTGGTTGCTGACGTGCATTCCAATATTGCACAGCCATTTTCAACGCCACCTCAACCGCGACCGAGCCGGAATCGGCAAAGAAAATTTTATCCAGTTCAGGCGCCGTGATCTCAAGTAGCAGTTTAGACACATCAATCGCAGGCTGATGAGTCAAACCACCAAACATGATATGTGACATCGACTCTAATTGTTTTGTTACGGCCTGATTGAGTTCAGAATGATTATAACCGTGAATTGTGCACCACCAGGACGACATGCCATCAATCAGCTCGGTACCATCTTCAAGTTCAATGACTGCACCATGTGCAGCTTTAACTTTGTAACATGGCAAGGGTTGTGTCATGGAGGTATAAGGATGCCAAATATGCTGTTGATCAAAAGCGTCCTGCACAGAATTTACCCCAATTATTAAAACTAAAACTGATCTTAGCGCGTTAAATCTGAAAATGAAACGTCAAGAGCTACCAATCTCTTTTTGCTTAAGCCAGATCGGCTAAAAATTTTAAAATTGGCTCAACGAGTAACTTGGCATCAAAAAGGATGGCATCGTGCGTGCCCTGTATTTTTACCAAATTCAGATTTTGGGTTGTTAAAAACACAGATTCTTGACTAACTTTGTAAGGAACCAACATATCATTCTCGGAAAATATAAATAGCATCTTGACTGAATGATTTTTTAAGATATCCACTAGATTTAATTGCTGCAATAGATAAAGATGCTTAACCTGATAGTTTAAATCAATACTATTTAACTGTTGGTGCAATAATTTTGCACGTTCACGCGCTGCTGCGCCAGCTAAAGTGACCAAGGTACAGAAGCGCTGCATCCCGCGTTTTGGATCAGCCAGTATGGAGGATTTAAATTGTGTATATTGTTCAACTGGCATTGCATGTGGCCATGCTTCGTTGGCCACGAAACAGGGATTTGACATACAGCAAATCACTGGCTTGGCAATTTTCAATTGTTGCTGGATTTCATTAGCCAGCAAAAGTGCCAACTGTCCACCCAAAGACCACCCCATCAAGACATCAAACGAACTCGCCTGCCTGACTTTTTCGGCCAAAAGACTTTCTACGTTAGGATCGAAAATATCCCATACTTTAACTTGATGCTGCTGCCGCAACTGTTCTACAAACGGGGTTAAGACCGCTGTTCCTAGCCCCCAACCCGTAATCATCAGTATCTTCATTTTGTCTGTTCCAATAAAAAAGGGACCAATTCAAGTTGAAATGATCCCTGTTTGTTACACGATTAATTAAGCAGGTTGCATCGCATCTACAGCCAATTCTTTAGCTGTTTTCTTGGCAGCTTCAGCTTTTAAGCCTAATTTAGCAAACAAGGCTTTGTCTTTACCTTCACCACTGTTCGGGGCAGTAAGCAATTTATCACCTGAAAATAATGAGTTAGCTCCAGCCATAAATGCCAGTGCCTGATCAGAGTCAGAGAGAGATTCACGACCTGCCGACAAGCGGATATAACTCTTCGGCATAATAATCCGTGCTACCGCAATAGTACGAATCCAGTCAATCACATCCAGTTTTTCAACATCGGCCAGTGGTGTGCCTTCAATAGGAACCAACATATTTATGGGCACCGAACCCGGGTGAATCGGCATAGTCGCTAGTTCAAATAACAAACCGACTCGGTCTTGTACGCCTTCGCCCAAGCCGACAATACCGCCACTACAGACATTAATTCCGGCATCACGTACATGATCAAGCGTATTTAAGCGGTCATCAAAGCTACGTGTACTGATGACATTGGCATAATATTCACGTGAGGTATCAAGGTTGTGGTTGTAATAATCTAGCCCTGCATCTTTCAGACGTTCCGCTTGTGAGGCATTCAGCATTCCTAGAGTCATACAGGTTTCCATGCCCAGTTTCTTGACTTCCTGCACCAATTCCAGCACATACGGCATATCGCGTTCATGCGGGTTACGCCATGCTGCGCCCATGCAAAAACGGGTCGAACCGGAAGCTTTGGCCTGTTTGGCTTCAGCAATCGCCTTTTGTACTTCTACGCGTTTTTCAATTTCCAGATCAGTATCATAATGTGCAGATTGCGAACAGTATTTACAATCTTCCGGACAACGGCCCGTTTTAATTGAAAGTAGAGTACTAACCTGAACAGTATTCGGTTCAAAGTTTTGGCGATGAATTTGCTGTGCCTGAAACAGTAAATCCATTAAAGGCAAGTCATAAATTTCTTGTATTTCGGCACGTGACCAATCATTACGGATCATCTTGTCTGCATCATCTAAAATTCCATTGAGTAAATCATACGCTGTTTTTTTTATTTTTCTTTAACGTTTTCTTTCATATTCATTGCCTGCTTAAAATAGCTTTAGTGTATCAAGCTATTTTTGAAAGCTTATTTAACCCGAATCCTGCTTAAGCCGATGATTCCTTAATTTGAATTGTTGGCTTATTTCGATGGGTTAATTTATATGCACATAGTGAGGCGTAAATTCCACGCAGAAATCCATGAAGACTACGTGCTTTACTCGTCACTAAATTGTATTGCCCCTTC
Source organism: Acinetobacter sp. 40AMC3-4 (assembly GCF_049898185.1). Taxonomy (GTDB): domain Bacteria; phylum Pseudomonadota; class Gammaproteobacteria; order Pseudomonadales; family Moraxellaceae; genus Acinetobacter. The sequence goes on along the minus strand of NZ_JAFCXG010000017.1, from coordinate 10,157 downwards.
AATAAGCCGAATAATATTTCTATTTTATTGCGTTGTCTTAAGTGATATTTATCTGATGCACAGAGTTGAATAGCCTGCATATTCTTCCGATGATAAGTAATTAAATCAATACCTTGATCTTTCAATCTAATTTTTAATTCTTGGCTGATGTAACCTCGATCCCCGTAAAGTTTTGCTTCTATACCAGCAACCAATTGCTCAACCATTTTTATATTAGCAACATGTCCATTCGATAAGGCAGAACAGGCAATTTCACCAAATTGATTCATCGCAATACGTAATTTACAGCCATAAAACCAGCCCATTGAGCTTCTACCATGTGATGCAATTTGGATTAATGATTTATGACGCTAAATACGTTGATTTTTACAAATTGGCAGAGTTGTTGAATCAATCCATAAATATTGTGTACCTTGGCCTTTCATCAGTGCCACATGTAAAGCATGTAGAGCTAATTCATGCATACCCAATTGGCTCAAGCCAATGTGAAAGCCCAGCAAGCGGCAAAAAAACCGAATGTTTTTGCTTTTGGCGAATATAGTCTGGATCAAAATGAAAACTGGATTGTCGGAGTTGCCGCACGCTATAACCTGTTTTCCGGGATCGATAAAAACAAGAATATTCAGGCTGCCGAACTCAAACGCTCTGCTACAGAATTACTCACTGCACGCACCCAGCAAGAAATTGAAAATCTGATTTATAAATCTTATAGCGAAGCACTAAGTGCACAGCAAAGTGATGCACTTCTGGCACAAAACTTGAAAGCCGCACAGGAAAATTTACGCATCCAAGAATTGTCTTTTAAAGAAGATATGGGCACCGCCACACAGGTCATCGATGCACAAAATATGCTGAGCGGACTACGAGCTGAAACTGCCTTGAATGCCTACAAATATGTGATGTCACTGGCCACCCTATTACAAAGCCATGGCTCGATTACAGAATTTCCGAACTACATTCAACATACCAATACCCACTATAGATGCTAAAACTCTTCAAATACGAGCAGTTCAGCTCACAACGAATAATGTGAGTGATTCACGAATCCTTGGGGAGTTACTTGATCAAATTCCGTTGGATGAACAGATTGATTCAGTTTATACAGACGAGGCTTATAACACCAAGCAATGCCGTCAAGTCATTGCAGACCGGTAAGCATATACGGTAGTTCCCTCCAGAAAAAATGCAAAGCCTTAGAAAACTACAAAAGTTCATTCGCAAGAGCGAAATGAATTACTTCGAACCGTTAAATGTTTAGGCAGGACACTATGGAAGAAATGGTCAGGCTATCATCGGCGAAGTTTGGTCAAAACCAAAATGTATTGCATTAAATTATTAGGCGATAAATTAACGGAATTAGGTCGACCTCATACCCAAGTTGTCACTTGAATTCGAGTAACTTAGAAAAGATCTATCTCTGAAGCCTTTATGCAACAAAGTCACTCCAGATTGAGGATTTGAAAATTTATAGTGCAGTATATAAACAAATTGGTTCAGGAGCACAAAAGTAAGGTAATAACATCTTTTTTTAACAGTGATATTTTATTGTTCCCTATTCCTTACATTAAACTTTTATTTGTAGATTTACCTATCATTAACTCATTTTTCATTTGGATTTCCTATTATATTGAGATTGCTTTAAGAGATATTAAACAATAACATTAGTGATAATTATTATCATTTAAATTAACTAAAATGTCTTCTACCGTTCCTTCATCATTTAAACTATCTTTACTCAGTTTTTCGATTTTGGTTACACAACAAAGTTTTGCCGATGATACTCAGCAATTACCGACGATTACCGTTACAGCGGAATCAGAACAGAGTGAGCTCAGCTCTGAACAGAGTAAAGCCTATATCATCCAAAACTCGTCAACCGCCTCAAAACTGAATATTCCACTTAAGGAAACGCCGCAAACAGTCAATGTCCTTACCCGCCAGCAACTGGATGACTTTGCCTTGGATAATACCCGGGACGTACTGCGCAATACCCCTGGCATTATCGTCAGCAATCAGGAAACGGAACGGACCTCCTACCTTGCCCGAGGTTTCGAGATTTCAAATGTTTTAGTCGATGGCATTGGTATTCCACTCGAAGGCTATAATTATAATAATGATAATCCAGACAGTTTTTTGTTTGACCGTGTAGAAGTGGTCAAAGGCGCGAATGCCTTAAATAATGGAATTGGCGATCCTGGTGCAACCATTAACATGATTCGCAAACGCCCTACTCAGGAACTTCAGGCAGCCTTGAATGCCAGTTACGGTTCATGGAATACGCAGCGCTATGAAGTAGATGTATCCTCTCCTCTCACCCAGGATGGAAAAGTCAGAGGTCGTGTATTTGGCTATCAACAAACAGGCGACAGTTATCTGGATCGTTATGAACTGGAAAAAAACGGCATAGGTGCTGTTGTGGAGGCAGATATTACTGACACAACTCTATTGACTGCTGGCTATACCGAAACCAATCACAAGCCGAATGGTGTCAATTGGGGTTCTAATCCACTGATCAATACTGAAGGCGAGCAGCTCAGTTACTCACGGAATTATAATTACAGCCCAAGCTGGACCTATTGGGATAGCAATATTAAAAGTTACTTTGCTGAGCTGGAACAAAAACTGGGTGGGGACTGGACAGCCAAACTGACCTATGATGAAAAACGCACTCAACGCGATTCAAAGCTCTTGTTTCTGTCCGGCAAACCTGACGCAAATGGCACTTCAGGCATCTTCCTCTACCCAGGCATGTATATTGATGACAATAAAGAACAACAAGCCAGCCTGAGTTTTAGCGGCACCTATCCGCTTTGGGGACAACGCCATGAAGCCTCATTGGGCTATGTTTGGGCTAAAAATCGTCTGGATGAATTGGGTTACGGAGGTAATTTTGCTCAGCCACTTACCACAGATTTAGCCAGTTTTAGCCCAGAAGAACCGAGCTGGGATCTATCGAAAACCAGTGGGGAAATGCATATCCGGCAGAAGAACCAGAGCCTTTATGCTGCGACCCGACTGCATCTGAATGATGATCTGAAACTGCTTTTAGGTGCGAACTATGTTCAGGCTGAAAGCAGTGGTGGCAGTTATGGGACCGACACCATTTATGATGAAGATAAAGTTTTACCCTATGCCGGTTTGACCTATAACTTTAGCCCTGAATATACAGGTTACCTGAGTTATACCTCGATTTTCCGTCCGCAAACCACCAAAGCAGATGATGGCAGCATTAACAAGCCGATCGAAGGTGAAAGCTATGAAGTCGGAGTAAAAGGTTCTTGGCTAGATGACAAGCTTACCGCCACCATGGCCGTGTTTAGAACGGAGCAAAGTAATTATCCGCTTCGTGATTCTGATGGTATTCCGACTTTACGCACAACTCAGGTTAGTGACTTGCGTTCCCAAGGCTACGAGTTCGGCTTGGCGGGACAACTGAGCGACCATTTAAACTTAAGCTTTGGTTATACCCAGTTTAGCCTGAAAGATCTGATCAATGGCGGTGATGCGCGTACCTTCAATCCAACCCAGTCTTTTAATCTTTTAACTACCTATCAGGTGCCGCAACTTCCAAAACTGAAACTGGGCCTTGGTGTGCAGTGGCAAGATCAGACCTATCTAGATGTGCCTGAAGCAACCGCCAATGGAGTGATTACTCAGAAAGCTGGAATCATTGAGCAGGATGCTTATGCGCTCGTGAACTTAATGGCCAGCTATGAGCTGAATGAGCATATGACCTTGCAAGCCAATGGTAATAACCTGACCAATGAAAAATATCTGTTCAATTTCCCGAATCAGCAAGGTTTTTATGGTGCACCAGCAAATTACAGCGTTGCTGTGAAATTTAAATACTGATTTTCAAACTTAGCCTTGACGACATGTTCAGGGCTAAATCATCACTACATACACAAAAACAGGTAAAACAAATGAAAAAAATGATCGCTCTGACTCTCGGACTGTCTATGACACTTTCAGCTCAGGCGCATATGCTTTGGCTAGAACGTGGCACAAATCAGCAGACTCATGCGTTCTTTGGTGAATATAGTGAACAGCTCAAAGAAACGCAGCAAGGTGCCTTGAAGTCTTTCAATCAGGCAAAGGCCGTTCAGGCCAAAAAAACATTTAGTCCTCAAATGCAACAGGATCATTTGCTCTATGCAACCCAAGGCCAGACCGATGTCCAGCTCACTCATGAATTGATCTATGGAGAATCATTGCTGAGCTATCATGCCAAATCCGGCAGACAAAACTTGAAAGCAGAGTCCGAACTGGATATTGTCCCGACCCAGATCAACAGCAATACATTTACGGTACTGTATCAGGGTAAAGCTGCTGCGGATGTTGAAGTCACAGTCTTTTCCCCGCAATTTTGGCTAAAAAAATACACCACCAACGGCCAAGGCCAGATTACGATCGCCACGCCATGGAAAGGTCAATATGTCATTGAAGTTGGCAAAGAAGCAGACAAGGCCGGAAAATTGAATCAGCAGGCCTATAAAAAACAGTATCTGGTAACGACTTTAAGTTTTGTTTATTAAGTTTTTAGATTTTCATCAGCATAGATTTATTCAAGGCCAAATATGATGTCTGTTGTAGTGCAGCCACTCGCCATTTTCTATCGCTTAGGCATGAGCTTTGGGATGGGCTACTTGTGCAGTTATTTGATCGCACTCGATCTGGCTTACTTTCTACAGGCTTTTCTGCCCAAAGCAGAATCCGTCTATTTGGCCGCCGTTATTGCCCTGATTTTTTATGTCTGTTTTGTGATTGGCATCTTCTGTATCCAGAGTTTAAAAAAGCTTTCGGTCTATAGCCTGCTTCCTTTCCTTAGCTTATTTACCATCTCCCGCTTCATAGGTTAAACCATGCATAAATCTGTCCGTCAATCCATGGCATGGCTACATTCATGGTTAGGTTTAAGTTTTGGCTGGCTGCTCTTCGCGATCTTTTTAACAGGCGCGGTCACCTATTACCGGCATGAAATCAGTATATGGATGCAGCCTGAATTTGCCTCAATACAAGTCAATCAGGAAACTGCCTTAAAATCTGCTTACAGCTATTTACAGCAGCATGCACCGGACGCCCAAAACTGGTATATCGGAGTCGCCAATCAAGATTCACCTGTGAATAAAGTCTACTGGCAAAAAGCGGATGGTGGCTATGAAGTCAAAACCCTGGATGCTTCGACAGGAAAAGAATTAAACCTCTCGGCCACCCAAGGGGGAGATTTTTTCTATAATTTTCATTTTCAGCTCTATGGTATGCCCTACACCATTGGTCGTCTCATTGTGACGATTGCTGCCTTTATCATGTTACTGACTCTAATTTCAGGAATCATTACCCATAAAAAAATCCTGACAGACTTTTTTACCCTAAGAGCCTTTAAAGGACAGCGCTCTTATCTGGATTTTCATAATGTTAGTTCAGTGATTGCCCTGCCGTTCTTTTTGACCATGACATTTACCGGGCTGGCGATTTTCTTTTATATCGTACTGCCTTCCGGCATGAAAAAACTCTATCCAGACAATCCCTTTCAGTATTTTGAAGAAATTCGCACAGTCAATGTATTGGCCAACTCTGTGGTTCCGGTGAAAACCGAGATGCTGCCAATTCAACATTTTATTAGCACGGCGCAGCAACACTGGGGACATGCGGAATTTGACAATATCACGGTCAAGCAGCCCAATACCCAGCTGGCACACATAACCTTAACACAGCTCAAAGATCATTCCATTACCCGAAATCAGTCACAGCTCATTTTAAATGCTGCTACCGGAAAATTGCTTGAAAATACACGCAATGAAAGTGCAATTGCCACACTCAATGCCGGCATGTATGGTTTGCATATGGCACGTTTTGCTGAACCTGCTTTACGTTTAGGATTGTTTTTCTCTGGCATATTGGGCTGCGCCATGATTGCCTCCGGTCTGCTGCTGTGGAATCTGAAACGCCAGATTCAGAAAAAATCAGCGCGGTTTCATCTCGGACATTATTTGGTGAACCGCTTGAATATCACCATGATACTTGGCTTGCCGATTGCCATGCTGGCTTATCTCTATGCGAATCGTTTTATCAGCATCCCTGTAGGTGCACCAAATTATGAGATTTATAGTTTTTTCAGTATTTGGCTCGGCAGTTTCATTCTGGCATGTTTAACACCGCAGCAATATTTATGGAAAATTCAGCTTAAAATCCTGATTGTTACTGCTTTTATGCTGCCGCTGATCAATATTTATTATCTCATTTTCCATGATTATATTGATTCTTTTACAACTTACTGGCCATTTCTGCGAATCGATCTGATGTTGTGGAGCTTGGCACTGCTTGCCCTCTTTTTACACCAGAAAATTACGCCCATTCAGCAAAAGGCGGTCAATAAAATTCAGGCCAAACTAAAATCTGCGCAGCAGGAGTCTTCCACATGATATGGATCGCAGTAACCGTTCTTTTATGGCTAAGCTGCTTTGCCTTTTATGCGGTAAGTGCAAAGCAGATCCTAAAAACCCGAAAATCTCGTTACGCTTTTTTAGCTAATTTTCCTACGCACACTAAATTCACTGCGGGTATTTTCTTATTCGTCGCGATGTTTTTATTACGTACCCAGTTTAGCTCCAGTATTAGCTTTGTGGCTTTATGGGTATTTCTAAGCCCTGTACTGTTTATCTTTATCTTAAAAATGAATAAAGCATTTTAGTATTTATTTAAAATCAGAAAGTAGTAAACAGCCTAGTGCGCTACTTACATGCCCTCTATTGAACCAATCTACTCAGTATCTGCTAAACCTTGCCAACCTACTTTTAAATATTTCAGATTCATTATTTTGGCTAGAATCAAAAATTTAAATTGGTAGGTATTTGGTAGGTAGGATTCTTTTTAACTTCATCCAATACTCATATTACGGTGAGGGTCACCGATAAAATAATCAATGAATGGTAGAAGGAATCACGCCATGGCTTTTAAAAATATTTCAGATCAAACTAACGGTTTTTATATTCCCTGTGTTTCACTTTTTGGTCCGGGCTGTGCTAAAGAAATCGGGATAAAAGCACAAAATTTAGGTGCCAAGAAAGCGCTGATTGTAACTGATGCGGGGCTGTTTAAATTTGGTGTTGCAGATGATATTGCAAATTATTTGAAAGAGGCGGGTGTTGACAGTTATATTTTCCCAGGCGCGGAACCCAATCCAACTGATATTAACGTGCATCATGGAGTTACAGCTTATAATGAAAATGCCTGTGATTTTATTGTATCGTTAGGTGGGGGTTCATCACATGACTGTGCCAAAGGCATTGGCCTAGTCACTGCAGGTGGCGGACATATCCGTGATTATGAAGGGATTGATAAAAGTACCGTCCCGATGACACCACTGATTGCAATCAATACTACGGCAGGGACAGCTTCGGAGATGACACGTTTCTGTATCATTACCAATACCGATACCCATGTGAAAATGGCGATTGTAGATTGGCGTTGTACACCACTCATTGCGATTGATGACCCTAAACTTATGTTGGCCAAACCTGCAGGGCTGACTGCGGCAACAGGTATGGATGCCTTGACGCATGCAGTAGAAGCCTATGTGTCTACAGCAGCAAATCCAATCACTGATGCCTGTGCAGAAAAGGCGATTACCATGATCAGCGAATGGCTTAGCCCGGCAGTGGCGAATGGGGATAATCTGGAAGCACGGGATGCCATGAGCTATGCCCAATATCTTGCCGGAATGGCCTTTAACAACGCCTCTTTAGGATATGTGCATGCGATGGCACATCAGCTCGGAGGCTTCTACAACTTGCCGCATGGTGTTTGTAATGCAATTCTGCTCCCCCATGTTTGTGAATTTAACCTGATTGCTTGTCCTGAACGTTATGCCAAAATTGCCCAATTGATGGGGGTGAATACAGAAGGCTTAACCGTAACTGAAGCAGCTTATGAAGCGATTGGCGCCATTCGTCAGCTTTCGGCTTCAATTGGTATTCCATCTGGGCTGACGGAATTGAATGTAAAAGAAGCTGACTTGGCCATCATGGCGGAAAATGCACAAAAAGATGCCTGCATGTTGACCAATCCACGTAAAGCCAACCATGCCCAAGTGGTAGATATTTTTAAAGCGGCGATGTAGTACCTCAATGTAAGTATTCTCTCCAAGTATCTGACTTACATTTTTAACAGCCCCTGTTTCACTTCCTGAGGAAGTGTGCCAAGAGCAGACATGCATTTTCCTGTTCCTGGCTGATCCTTTTGCCTTCATAAGAGGATAAAAGCGGGGGGTGTTTCTTTTTTATGAAGTCCCCTTCATTATTAATATCGACATTAATCCCATGGTAGAAAAATGCCACTATTTTTTTAGCCCGTTCTAGCCATAAATAAAATTTCATAGCGTATTATCTTACGATTATATTTGATCCCTGAGGAATAAACTGCGCGTCCTTCAAATGACATGAAGGTGAGCGTAGCTGATATCAAGCATCTAGGCAAACAGCAAACTGGGTAGCCACTGATAAAAATTTTAGGATCAGGTTCAGTCTAAATTAATAAGTAAACTCACAGTAAGCAAGGATAATACTTAATATTCCAGAATATTCCTATTTTAACTGTTTAGCTTTGTACCGACAGTTACATCAGCTTTAAAGATTTTTATATTTTAACAGAGTCTGATGAACGGGATGGTTTTTGGGCATCAGTTCAATCAGGCGTTCTACAGCATCAATCGCTTCAGGAAAATGTGCCACATGTTTCAGCAAGACATCGGTTTCATTAGCCTTGAAAATGGCATCGCTCAGGCGTGATTCCAGACAATCTCTCCAAGCGCATAGAAATGGACTTTCTGTTTTGGCCAGAAATACGCCGGTACATAATTTCAAGGCTGAATCGATATACCCAGCATCTAAAGATTGCTCTGTCATTAAAAAATCAGCCTCTACATGCGCCAATAAACGATAGGGTCTGGAACCCAGCATACCACCTAATAAATCGCGTAATTGTGACATTTCTGCTTTTAAAGTACCCATACTGACCTTGCGCTCGCCATATAAGGCTTGATGCAATGTATCTAGACTCAGACCCTGCGGACATAAGGCTAGAATGGTCAGAATTTCAATCTGTCGAGGAGTCAGAACCAGCATCTTGCCATTAAACAGCACTTGAGGTACTGAAAAAGCTCGAATAAACAGGCGCTGCTTCTGGCATTCTAGTAGAGCCGACTGGATGATCGTAGCACAGCGCTCCGCAGCTAGTAGTGCTAAACTGTTATGCTTTGGCCAGGTAGTCGACAGATCAATGACACCTAAGACCTGTTTTGAATAGGGATCAATAATCGGGGCAGCGTAACAAACCCAATCATGAATGGAGGACATGTAATGTTCACTGGAAAAGACACAGCTGGATTGTTGAGTTTTTAAGGATAATGCCAATGCATTGGTTCCGACTAGCTCTTCGCGCCATTGCCCACCTTCAATAAAATGTACACTTTCTGCGGCACTTTGCATTTGTGGGCTAGAAGCTGCCCAAATGATGGTGCTGCCGATATCTCCGACCGCCAGCACCATAGAAGATTGCTCGGCAATATGTTTTAAATCCTGAGCACAATGTTGCAGGGCTTGGGCTAAAGTTGAGGAAGAAGTGGTCTTTTTTAAATCCGTCAGCGGTGCTGCTAAACGATTCTTCGGGATTTCAGCCGAGGATGAACGTTGCCAGGAGCTGGCAATACTCTGTCCCAGCTGTTCTGCATGTAAGGGAGACAAACTGCTGTTTTGCCGAAGCTGATCAGTATTGTGCCTTTTTTCCATCAAATCTTGTTTTGTCATCATTCCTTATTCTCACAACAATTCATGATTTACATCCATTGTAATCTTTATTCTTTTAAGACAGATCGAAAAGAGTGTAAACCTGCTTGACTCCAACCTTTCTCCAACCTTATACCAGTTATGTTAATCAAATAGCGTACATAAGTACCTTATACCAAAGCTGTAGAAGCAGTTTGGTCACACGAAAATAAGCAAAGGAAATACATATGCGTTACGTCGATCCTAATCAACCTGATTCAAAAGTTCATTTTAAAGCACAATACGATAATTTCATTGGCGGCGAATGGGTCGCTCCAGTCAAAGGTGAATACTTTGACAATATCTCTCCGGTAGATGGCAAAGTCTTTACCAAAG
>NZ_JAFCXG010000016.1:0-50420 GCF_049898185.1 Acinetobacter sp. 40AMC3-4 | reverse complement strand
TTTGCCAGTGTTGATCTGTCAGCATGGTACGAGGCATAGCGAATAGTAAAATTGGGTTTGGCGATTTGATTTTACTACTTCGCTATTTTTTTAAGCTAAAAGTGTCAACACACCCTATTTTTGTCCCAAAATTTGCGGAAATTTTTGCTGATCTCAATCACATATTTTTTGGCACGGCGGGAGATCGGCGTCAGGTTAATAAAACCATGTGCTTGATCGGTATATTCATGATAATGAACACTCACGCCATTCTGACGTAGTTTATGTGCATAGATTGAACCTTCATCATGCAGGACATCATGACGTGCAGTAATCACATAACTTGGCGGCAAGTTTTGCAATTCACCATAGGTGGGTGAAATCAGCGGATCATCCAGTTCAATCTGATGGGTTTGGGCATACATTAAGGTCACCAGATCAATATCCTGTTCCGAAAGTACCAGTCCATCTTTATAGGCATAAAAAGAAGGATGGCGACTTTTAAAGTCGACCGCCGGATAAAGCAAAAGCTGTGCTCGTGCGGCATAAGATTTACCTGCACTGCGCTGTGCCACCACAGTAGCCAGATTTCCGCCCGCACTGTCCCCTGCTACGGCAATACGATTTTTATAGATTTTTAGTTGCTTACTATGCTGATGTGCCCAAGCCAAGGCATCTTCACAAACCTGTACCATCTGCAAGGGGCTAAATTCTGGCGTCAGCGGATAAGCCACGCTTAGCACCTGCACTTTGGCATGTACTGCCAGCAAGCGACAGAATTCATCATGGCTGTCCAGACCGCCCACCATAAATGCACCGCCATGATAAAAAATCACCATCGGCAACTTCTTTTGTGGAGCTGGATGATAATGCCGGGCAAAGATGCTGCCACTTTGCAAAGGCAGGCGCAGCTCTTCGATGACTTTGACAGTAGTTGGTTTAGCCGCGATCGCTTTCATGCGTGCATCAAACAATGTGCGCGAATGAGCCAGATCCTCACTGATAAAACTGCTATGCCCCTGTTTTATCTGGATGGCCATCAGGCATTTAACCAATGGATCTAAATCAGGATAAACATGAGGATAATCCAGAGCCTTAACTAATGCTTCCTGTGCAATGCCAGGTAAGCGGTCCAGCATACGCGCTGCCGTCCCTTGTCCCTTTTCCATCACACTTTTCAGAACCGGAGGATTCACAGTCATTATTTTTAGTCCTTATTCTCTTAATTCTTCATAGTTTCTACACGATTAGCGTTTCAGTGACCATATTCTTATATAAGTCTTAATATCAATGTACATATAGCTTCTACTCGATACGTTACCCTCATTTATAAAAGATGTCATTGACCGTTTAAAGGTTATTTTTGACGTACTTTTGCGAGCTTAAGTATATTTTTTATTACAAATCGGGAGGATGCCTATGGCTAGCAAAATTATAGCTCTGTCTTTGGCGACTGCATTTTTAGCTGTAGGCTGCGTCGCATTTCCTGAAGATGGTGACTATTATGATGGCCGCTATGATCAGCGTTATGACCGTCGCTATGAACTGGACCGGCGTTATGAACAAGATCGTCGCTATGAGCGGCAACGTTGGGAATATGAACAGCAACGCAAACGCATTGAACTGGATCGACGTAAACAGGAATTACAACGTCGCAATTGGGAGCAGGATCGTAAAAGACAGTTAGAGCTGGATCGACGTAAAAGCCAACTGGAACGACAGCGCCATGAACAGCAACGTAAAAATATCATGACGCAACGGCAAAAACAGGCAGAGACAGAACGTAAACGTCGTCAGGATCTGGAGCGTAAACGTGTAACAGATCAACGCAGTAAAAAAGTCCAGCAAAATCGTTCTAATCAACGCTGGAATGACAACCGACGTCATCAAGAACAACGTTCACGCGATCGTCGCGATTAAGACTTGAATCATTTTCTGTATTAAAAGCCCAGACTGGGCTTTTTAAATGGAAAAAGATAGCTGCCAGATAGACAAAGGCCCTAAAGAAAATTTATTTAGGGCCTTTGCAGAGGGTTATGTTAAACGAACTTCCACTTCGCTTATGCTTCTCAGCAATTCAACCAGAACATCCTATTCTCTATATAAATTATCCTATCGAATCAACTTGCTCTCATGAAGCGGACATTCACTATCCAAGCTGTAAGTTTTATCTTACAAACCGCTAAAATAGAGACGACTGATTCCAACAAATTCAAAAAAGGTAAATTCTGGACAAAAAAAGGCTTATCTAGAGAACAGGATAAGCCACGAAAACACATTTCAAAATAAGAAGAAACTACAGCGATAGAATCTGGAATAAATATTAATCAAAAGTTCATCTATTGTGAAAGACTTTATTGCTTAGATATTAATCGTTTTTATGTCTAATAAATAAACAGGCAAAAAAAAGCTGAGTTTTGGGGATACTCAGCTTGAAAAAAGCAACTCTAAAATAGGGCAACAGCAACCCGGTTCGGCTCTCTCCTCTGAACAAGGTCGCTGTTAATAGAAGTATGATGCAATTTTTTTACCAATACTTAAAACGGATTAAAATTATTAATTTGATTCAAAAATACGATTATTCATTTTTTATATTTATTTTCAAATACTTAATTCTTAGATTTAGTCGCCAATTAAATCTATTCAGTTCAAAATTCGGATTCATCGCTGCTGATGTCCGTGTATTTTATTCTCATCCTATCCTGCTGTTGTGTTCTGAATAGCTTGTTCTGCTATCCGCTGGATTCAGTATTTTGTATAAATCTTAAATTTAATCTGGGTCGACGCTTGAATTTTTACACCCTGCCCCGATTTCTTTAGGTAATCAAGAACTTCACAACCATGGCAGTTCAGCATAAACGCAGTGAACACTGAGGCCTAAGGACTGTACATGTTTAAGAACCCATTTAAACGGAGTAAATCAATGGCGACTGAGCAAAACGAGCAAGCTCAACAACTTGAGCAAGAGCAAGCGGAACAAGATACAGCGCAAACTCAAGCTGAAACCGAGCAGGCTGAAGTTTCCGTTGAGTCTTTACAAGAGCAGATTGCGCAGCTTGAAGGTGATTTAAAGTTAGAAAAAGCCCGTACCGCCAATGCAGTTTATGAAGCACAAAAGAGTGTTGAACGTATTCAGCGTGAATCTGAAAAGCATAAAGATACAGTTCTGGAAAAGTTCTCTAAAGAGCTTCTAGAAACAGTCGACAATCTGGAACGTGCCATTGTGGCTGCAGGTGAAGAGCAAACACCATTGCGTGAAGGTGTTGAACTGACCCTTAAATCTTTATTGCATACCTTGGAGAAATTTGGGGTTGTGGCAGTGGATACCAACAACGGTTTCAATGCTGACCTGCATCAGGCAGTCGGGATTGATCCAAATGCCAAAGCAAATGAAATTGGGACTGTTTTGCAAAAAGGCTACACGCTTAACAGTCGCTTATTGCGTCCTGCCATGGTGATGGTCGGCGCTTAAGCCAAATAAATTCGGGAGTTTGTGAAATTTTTCAAAAATTTTACTTGAAAAAAATCGAACGGCTCTCATATCGGATAACAAGTGTAAATCACAAAAAAATTTTAGAGGAAACATCCAAATGGCTAAAATCATTGGTATTGACTTAGGTACTACAAACTCATGTGTTGCAGTACTTGAAGGCGACAAAGTTAAAGTAATCGAAAACGCTGAAGGCGCGCGTACCACTCCATCTATTATTGCCTATAAAGATGGCGAAATTCTGGTAGGTCAATCTGCAAAGCGTCAAGCAGTAACGAATCCGAAAAATACATTGTTCGCGATCAAACGTCTGATCGGTCGTCGTTATGAAGACCAAGCGGTACAAAAAGATATCGGTCTGGTTCCTTACAAAATCATCAAAGCTGACAACGGTGATGCTTGGGTTGATGTCAACGACAAAAAATTGGCGCCACAACAGGTTTCTGCTGAAATCTTGAAAAAGATGAAGAAAACTGCTGAAGATTACCTGGGCGAAACCGTAACTGAAGCTGTTATTACTGTTCCTGCTTACTTCAACGATGCACAGCGTCAAGCAACTAAAGATGCAGGTAAAATTGCAGGTTTAGAAGTTAAACGTATCATCAACGAGCCAACTGCTGCGGCACTTGCGTTTGGTATGGACAAGAAAGAAGGCGACCGTAAAATCGCGGTTTATGACTTGGGTGGTGGTACTTTCGACGTTTCAATCATTGAAATTGCTGACCTTGATGGTGACCAGCAAATCGAAGTATTGTCGACTAACGGTGACACATTCCTAGGTGGTGAAGACTTCGATAACGCGTTAATCGAGTTCCTGGTTGAAGAGTTCAAGAAAGAACAAAACTTTAACCTGAAACAAGATCCACTGGCGTTACAGCGTTTAAAAGAAGCTGCTGAGAAAGCGAAGATCGAACTTTCATCTTCAAATGCAACTGAAATCAACCTTCCATACATCACTGCTGATGCGACTGGTCCTAAACACTTAGTGATCAACGTAACACGTGCAAAATTAGAAGGTCTGGTTGCTGACCTGGTTGCGCGTACCATTGAGCCTTGCCGTATTGCGCTTAAAGATGCTGGTCTTTCGACTTCTGACATCTCTGACGTGATCCTAGTGGGTGGTCAATCACGTATGCCAATGGTTCAACAGAAGGTTCAAGAGTTCTTCGGTAAAGAGCCACGTAAAGACGTAAACCCTGACGAAGCAGTCGCCATGGGTGCTGCGATTCAAGGTGCGGTACTTTCAGGTGACAAAACTGACGTACTTCTACTTGACGTAACTCCGTTGACACTTGGTATTGAAACCATGGGCGGCGTGTTGACTGCAATCATCGAGAAAAACACCACGATTCCTGCGAAGAAATCTCAAGTATTCTCAACTGCTGCGGACAACCAGCCTGCTGTAGACATTTCAGTTTACCAAGGTGAACGTAAAATGGCGCAGCAAAACAAACTGTTGGGTAACTTCCAGTTAGGTGACATTCCACCTGCGCCACGTGGTGTGCCACAAATTGAAGTATCTTTCGACATCAATGCTGATGGTATCTTGAAAGTATCTGCGAAAGACAAGAGCACTGGTAAAGAGCAATCGATCCAGATTAAAGCAAACTCAGGTTTGTCTGATGCTGAAATCGAAGCAATGATCAAAGATGCTGAAGCAAATGCTGAAGAAGACCGTAAGTTTGAAGAGCTTGCAAAAGCTCGTAACGAAGCGGATGCTTTAGTTGCTTCTTCACAAAAAGCAGTGAAAGATCTTGGTGAACAAGTAACAGCTGACGAAAAAACTGCTGTTGAAACGGCGGTTTCTGAGCTTGAAGCTGCAACTAAAGAAAATGACGTTGAAGAAATCAAAGCGAAAACTGAAGCGCTGCAAAATATCATCATGCCAATTACACAACGTGCATATGAAGCTGCTCAAGGCCAAGGCGGTGCGCAAGGTTTTGACCCGAATGCATTCCAAGGCGGCGAAGGTCAATCTCAAAAAGCGGACGACGGCGTTGTAGATGCTGAGTTCACTGAAGTGAAAGATGACAAAAAATAATTTGTCGCTTTAACTGAAAAAACCGCGCGAAAGCGCGGTTTTTTTATGTCTCGACTTAAAAGAATAAAATAAAAATTACTAAAATTTGATCGTATTTTCAGGAAAAGCTGTTTAAGTTAAATCCAACATTAAAATACCCTGAACCCATGAAAATTCTGATTTTGCTGCCTTTACTTAGTTGCTTGGGCCTGACAGCGTGTAGCCTGCCCGTTTCATCTCTCCTATCTCAAAGCACTTCGACTCAATCGACTCAAGCCATTGCCCAATTATTTGATCAGGCGCAAAGCGCGGGTGTTCTAGTGATTCAGCGTGGTCAACAGATACAGGTTTATGGTAATGATTTAAGCCGTGCAGATACCGAATATGTTCCCGCCTCTACTTTTAAAATGCTCAATGCCCTGATTGGCCTGCAACATGGCAAAGCCACAACCAATGAAATTTTTAAATGGGATGGCAAGAAACGCAGTTTTGCAGCCTGGGAAAAAGACATGACTCTCGGCGAAGCCATGCAAGCTTCTGCTGTACCCGTGTATCAGGAACTGGCACGTCGCATTGGCCTTGAATTGATGCAACAGGAAGTACAACGCATCCAATTTGGTAATCAGCAGATTGGTCAACAGGTCGATAACTTCTGGTTGGTAGGCCCTTTGAAAGTTACTCCAAAACAGGAAGTCCAATTTGTTTCTGCGTTGGCCCGAGAGCAACTGGCCTTTGATCCTCAAGTCCAGCAACAAGTCAAAGCCATGTTATTTTTACAGGAGCGGAAAGCTTATCGACTATATGTCAAATCCGGTTGGGGCATGGATGTGGAACCGCAAGTCGGCTGGCTCACCGGCTGGATTGAAACACCGCAGGCTGAAATCGTGGCATTTTCACTCAATATGCAGATGCAAAATGGTATAGATCCGGCGATCCGCCTTGAAATTTTGCAGCAGGCTTTGGCCAAATTAGGGCTTTATCCAAAAGCTGAAGGATGATGCAAATAAGCATGGGAAAGGCATTAAAATTAAGCTATATTTTTAAAAAATAGACATTTAAATAAAAAATATGCGTCTTCTGCTCTGTCTGCTCGTAGTGGGATTGATCATGTCTGCCTATCTACATATGCAGGCCCAAACCCATCCTCAACTGCGCTATAACTCGCTGGCTGATCGCTTGACGCATCCTTTCGATACACGCTTACGTTTCCGAATTGATCAGGTCGATTCAGGCTTTGGACTAAGTAAAGATCAAGTCATTCAACTGAGCAAGGAAGCGATCGAAATCTGGCATCAGGGAAGCAATCGTGATGATTTGATGGTCTATGATGAAAATGCCAGGCTGAGTATTCACCTGATCTATGATCAACGCCAGCAAGACTATGATGCCTTGAAGAAAGTCGAAAAACAGTTGCTGGCAGATGACGCCAAGTATCAACGTCAGGTCAAAAATCTGGAAGCATCCCATCAGCATCTGGAAAGTCAGCAGCAACGCCTGATCCAGCAAAGAGATCAGATGAATAGTGAATTTCAGGCCTTACAGCAACGACGCCGTCAGCCAAATTTATCTGCTTATGAACATGAGCAGATTGAATATGAGGTTTTGGCTTTACAGCGCAAATCGGAAAGTTTTCAACGGGAACTTCAGTACCTTCAGGAACAGCAAAGTTCCTTTAATATGAATGTTTCCATGCATCAACATGGTCTGCAAAACCATCAGCAGAATATCATTCAAGCCCAACAGCGTTTCCCTGCCCGCGAATTTCATAAAGGCGTGTTTATGGGTGATCAAATTCATGTCTATCAGTTTGATGCAGAAGATGATCTCCGTCTGACTCTGGCACATGAACTCGGACATGCCTTGGGGCTGTATCACCATAATGACCCGGAAGCACTGATGTATCCGGTGCTGGGTAAACAGAATCTGCAACACTTCCAGCTGCGACCTGCAGACAAGACCTTGCTTTATAACCGTTAAGTGATCAGCTTGAATTCCCTAATTAATTTAAGTGTATAAGTATTATAAAAAACACTCTATTCTGATTTCATGTTATTGTGATTGGCTACATTGTTCAGGCCATCTTTGGAGATTCGTGTGAGTTACTACCATATTTTAATTGAAGTAAATGACCACATTAGTACGATTGATGAAACCCGTGATATCGAAATCTTTGATATCGAGGACATCCAACCCTATCTTCATTCGATTTTGCTGCCTTATTTCAATGAACAACTGATTGAACTCGACGATGAAAATCTGGAATATAAAGATATTCTGCATCTGGAAATCAAACAGACCTTATTACCGATCAATGACCTGATCGAAGAAGAACAGCGTCTGTTGCCAAGCGATACCGACATTACCATTAGCGCCTATGAAATTTTCAATAACCGCGAGTTGAGTCAGGATGTCACTACCGTGATCTTTGACCTGCTTGAAGCGGTAAAACTGGATAGCTAAACGTTCTTCCAGATATAAAAAAGTCCTCATTGAGAGGACTTTTTTTTTGTGCATGGATTTAGATCGAGAATGAAGATCCACAACCACAGGTCGTGGTCGCATTCGGGTTTTGTACCACAAAACGTGAACCTTCCAGACCTTCTAAATAATCTACCACCGAACCGACCAGATATTGATAACTCAATGAATCGACCAGGACTTTAACATCGCCATTGGCAAATTCTGCATCATCTTCATTCTGGCTTTCTGCAAAATTAAAGCCATAAGAGAAACCTGAACAGCCGCCACCGGTCACATAGACACGGAGCATTAAGTCTTGGTTACCTTCACTGTCACGCAACTGGCGTACTTTATTTGCGGCATTGTCGGTGAGCACAAGCGCTTGGGCATTCATGGCGGATTCCTCTGTTGAATGGAATGTCTTTAAAAAGAAAAGACCATGTTTAAGTATAGCACACTCAATATATGGTCAGTCTCTACAGATTAAAAGTCAAATCAGAGTAATTTTATCAGGATTATTTGTAGTTCTCATCCTGTAAGGCACATTCAAAGTTTTTCGGGTTCTGTTTGCAGCGGAATTGCCATAACAATTTCATCATACGTTTGTCATAAACACCGCGTTTGGTCAGGTCAATTCGGGAATCCCGCATCATTTTCTGGTAACCCGATTTGTCTGCAGCAGGAATATCCATCCAGTATTTTGCTGGAATGTCCGCTTTCATTTTCCCCAAAATACCAAAGGCACGCGGTAACTGACTTCTCACCCATTCACGTGATTTTTGTCCGTAACCTGCCGGAAATTTATCTGGACGGATAATGATATTGCCTGTGACCTGCAACACCGGATAATTCACAATCGCGCCTTTATTACCCAAACCTTTATGTAATTCCAGCGGTTTAAATACTGCTGCTGGTGCACCAATAATATCCACCTGGCCATTGTTAAACTTGGCACCAAAATTGGTGACATCGGCACTCACCGCCTGTGCGCCGACCTGCTGTACCATGATTTTTTGTGCTTCATCATAATCAAGTACGGCAATTTTTTTACCAGCGGCTTTAGCAACGGTATTAATACTGCGGTCGTTCACCAGCAGGAAAGCATCACCCACAGGAATGACACCGACTACCTCATATTTACCTTGCAGCATATGTTTGGCGAAGGTGGGACTGGCCAAGCCCTGCATGACTTTAACTGCCAGATTCAGATCTGGAATCGCGCCAATAGCATCGAGTGAACCGGTAAAATTATTGAACTGACGGCCACGCATCCCGGTCACACTAATGCCGTCACATTTTCCAGCTTTAAAATCTTCTGCAACCACCGCTTCATTGGTATTCACCCGCAGTTCGACATCTGCACCCCAATTTTTGGCCGCCAACTGATAGTCTTTCATCACACTATAGACATCACCGTTTTTACCGACCAGATCAAATACGCAAATCACCTGTTTGGCTTGTGCCAAACCTGAAACAGCCAGTGTTGCCGTAGCCAATGCCAGTGCTTTCCATCCTTTATGCATCATCATTTCCTTATCGCTTGTTTTTGTTATTGCAGTTTTAGTCACATGTGATTGTTTTTTATATAAAACATGCGAATTTAATATTTAGCTCAAGCTTAAGCTATTTTATTCGCTGCACAATGGCAGATCTGACCTGGTTCAGCCATAAAAAAAGCCTAGATCAATCTAAGCTTTTTTCTTTAAAAATCAGATTATTCGCCAGCAATTGAACATTCAAAGTTGGCCTTATCGACAGAACAGCGCGCACGTTTTAAGACCGACATCATGCTGGCATCATAGATTCCGCGTTTGGTCATGTCCATCCGGCCATCACGTAACATTTTCTGATACTTGGTTTTATCTTCAGCGCTCAGATTCATTTTATATTTCGACGGAATACCCGCTTCCAGACGGCTGATCATCCCCATGCTCTTTGGCAGGTTTTTGATAAACCAGTCACGCGATTTCTGTCCAAAACCTGCGGGGAATTTTTCCGGACGAATCACAAAATCAGAGGTGACATGCAGTACCGGGAAATTAAACATTGCGCCGTTATTACCCAGACCTTTATAGATTTCTAATGGCTTGTAGGCATAAGCAGGTGCACCGACCATATCCACCTGACCATTGTTAAATTTGGCGACAAAGTTAGAAACATCGGAGATCACTGCCTGCGCACCGACGCGCTGTACCATGATTTTCTGGGCATCGTCATAGCCAAGTACGGCGAATTTCTTCCCTGCGGCTTTTTCAATCGAATTGATATTCTTGTCACGAACAAAAATAAATGCTGAACCCAACGGTGAAATACCGGCAATTTCGTATTTTTTGCCGCCCATATTACTGACCATTTTCGCTGCATTACGTTTGTCCAGAGCAAAACTGATCGCACGCTGGGCAATGGCATTACTTGGTGCACCGCCCAGTGCATCAATAGAACCGGCAAATTTATTGTATTGACGGGCACGCATGGCTGTCATAAACACACCATCACATTTACCGGCCTTGAAGTCATTGTCGGCAACCGCTTCATCCTGACGGGCAATCAGATTGATTTCTGCGCCCCAGCCTTTTGCAGCCAGTGCCCATTCTTGCGCCATCTGGAAAGACTCACCGGATTTACCCAGTAAGTCAAACACACAGATATCGACTTTTTCTGCATGCGCCGCACTTGCAAAACCAAATGCAGAGAATGCAGCCAATGATAAGAGTGTTTTTTTCATTGTAGTTATCCTTTGAAATCTTGTTATTCGCTGAGTGTCCGTACACGGGACAAATATTAAGCAAGTTTAATTAAAAAAAATAGAGCATTTACTCCATTTAAAACCGGCATTTTGGCCTATAAAGATAAATCAGCAATAGTTGCCTAAGTTATTTTTTAAATATATATTTAAATATCAATATCTTAATATTTAAAACTGCTTTCTTATAATTACATTTACCCAGATATAGTTACAAAGATATACATGATTTCAGATTTATTCGCCACCAATCGAACATTCAAAATTGGTTCTTTCTACCGTACAACGCGCGCGTTTCAATACGTTCATCATGCCCTGATCATAAATCCCCTGTTTGGTTAAATCGATCCGCCCATCACGCAGAATCTTTTGGTAGGCCACACGATCTTCACGGCTTAGATTCAGAATATATTTGCTTGGAATCTCAGCTTCCATGCGCTTGACCATGGCAAAGCTGCGCGGTAACTGTTTCACAAACCAGTTTCGGGATTGTGCGGCAAAGCTTGCCGGAAACTTTTCCTGACGAATAATCAGATCAGCAGTGACATTAATCACCGGAAAATTAATCATTGCGCCTTGACGGCCTAGTCCTTTCTGTAATTCCAGCGGTTTAAATGCATAAGCCGGTGCAGCGACAATATCCACTTCGCCCTGATTAAACTTGCGAATAAAATTGGAAATTTCCGACATGACCGGTACGGCTTCAATCCGGTCGACCATGATTTTTTGCGCATAGTCATAATGCAGCACAGCAAATTTCTTGCCTTTGACCTGTTCCAGTTTATTTAGAGTACGATCACGAACAAAAATATAGGCTGGCCCAATCTGGCCGATGCCTGCTACTTCGAATTTTTCTTTGCCAATCTGGGTGATTAGGCGTTTGCTATTGCGTTTATCCAGCACATAGCTGATGGCTTTCATGGCAATGTCATTATTCGGCACGCCGCCAATTGCATCAATCGATCCGGCAAATTTATTATAGGCGCGGGCACGCATCGAAGTCATATAGAAAGCATCACATTTTCCTGCTTTGACATCCTGATCGACTTTGGCTTCATCCTGATAGGCGTTTAGCTGAATTTCGGCACCCCAGCCTTTTGCTGCCAGCGCCCATTCCTCCAGCAGCTTATAAGATTCACCAGATTTTCCCAGCAAATCAAAAACACAGACATTCACTCTGGCTTGAGTTGAAGTCGACACCAAAAGACCCAGTGCCGACAAAATTAAACATCCCTTTTTCATTTTTATTTGACTCTATGGTATTTTTTACTCGATCAGCCTGAACTATAAACCACTGTTCATGCATAAAATAGAGCTTTTACTCAACTTATGCGTCTATCCCAAATCAATTGACAGAGATGAAAACTGATTCATTTCAGCAAAATCGGTAAGATTTTTCATTTTCACAGGGCTTTCCTTTAGAATAGGCGCATCTTATTTCTTAGCTTTGATTTCTCAATGATTCAGTTAGACCAGTTATCTATACGTCGCGGTGGACGTGTTTTATTTCAAAAAGCGTCGATGCAGTTACACCCAGGATGGAAAATTGGCCTAACCGGTGTCAATGGTGCTGGAAAATCAACCCTGTTTTCAGCCTTGCTGGGCGGCATGGAATCGGACACCGGTTCGCTGACCCGACCTGCGGTATGGACCGTGGCGCATATGGCTCAGGAAATCAAAGCACTGAATATGAAAGCCATTGATTTCGTATTGTCGGGCGATGAAGAATACTGGGATATTCAGCAAAAACTCGATCAGCCGGATCAACTGGATGATGCAGAACTGGCACATTTATATGGCCGTTTTGATGAAATTTCAGGTTATTCGGCTCCTGCCAAAGCCTCGCAGCTGATGGCGGGTCTGGGCTTCTTTGAACATCAATCACAGCTGGATGTTTCAAGTTTTTCCGGTGGCTGGCGTATGCGTCTGAATCTGGCGCGTACCTTGATGAGCCGTTCAGATTTACTACTCCTCGATGAACCGACCAACCATCTGGACCTGGATGCGATTCTCTGGCTAGAAGACTGGCTCAAGGCTTATGAAGGTACGCTGGTGCTGATTTCGCATGACCGGGATTTCCTCGATGCGATTACCGATCACATTTTACATATCGAAAATCAGGAACTGATTTTATATACCGGCAACTACTCGACTTTCGAGCGTACCCGTAGTGAACGTCTGGCACAGCAGCAACAGGCGTATGAAAAGCAGCTGGAAACCCGCGCGCATCTGCAAAAATATATTGACCGTTTTAAAGCACAAGCGACCAAAGCCAAACAGGCACAGAGCCGGATCAAACAGCTGGAACGTATGCAGGAACTATCTGCTGCCCATGTCGATACACCATTTACTTTCAGTTTCCGCGAACCGACCAAAATGAGTTCGCCGTTATTGCAACTGGAACATGCCGATATTGGTTATGGCGACAAGCTGATTGTTACCAATGTAAATTTACAGATCACGCCCAACAGCCGGATCGGGTTACTCGGGATGAATGGTGCAGGTAAATCCACGCTGATTAAATCGCTGGTCGGTGACCTGAAACTGATTCAGGGCCTGCGTAAAGATTCAGAGCTACTGAATATTGGTTATTTTGCCCAGCATCAGATGGATGCACTGGATGGTAATGCCAGTCCGATGTTACAGCTGGCACGTATTGCCGATAAAAAAATCAGTGAAGCCAGCCTGCGTTCTTTCTTGGGTAGTTTCGGTTTTAGTGGCGAACGTATGGATACGCCGAGTGAAAGTTTTTCGGGTGGTGAACGTGCACGTTTGGCCCTAGCGCTGATTGTTTGGCAGCGTCCGAATGTACTGATTCTGGATGAGCCGACCAACCATTTAGACCTGGATATGCGTCATGCACTGACTATGGCTTTACAAGATTTTCAGGGCGCGGTAGTTCTAGTTTCGCATGAACGTCAGCTCATCGCCAGCGTCTGTGATGAACTGCTACTGGTACATAATGGTCAATGCCGTGAGTTTGATGGTGATCTTACTGCCTATGCTGACTGGTTACGCCAAGCCCGTATTGAGATGATTAAAAATGGGCAAAAGCCAGCAGAACCGGTGAAATCCCAAGTCGAAGTCAAACCGACTATTTCCAAACTGGACAAGGAAGCACAACGTAAGGAAGCTGCTCGCCAGCGGGAACTAAGTCGTCCGATTCGCAAGAATATTGAAAAATGCGAAACACAGATGGCCAAACTACAGCCGCGCCTGATTGAAATTGAAAACCTGCTGGGTGACAGTGCTTTATACGAAGCATCACGTAAAAATGATTTGCTGAAACTGATGAATGAGCAAACCGAGCTAAAAGCCAAACTGGAAACAGCCGAAGAGCAAATGCTAGAACTGATGATGGAACTGGAAAGTCTGGAACAGACGTTCTAAAGCTCTTTTAGTAAGATTTAAGATAAGAGATGAATGACCAACGTTGTTCATCTCTTTTTTATTCACTATTTTTAATGTTTTCTCTTCCATTTTCCCCCCTGTATTTTTTCATCTACGTCTAGATGTTTCTTTAATTCTGTTCTTTTCTATTCATTCGACACATAAGGTCATGAATTACACAAACCCTATATAAGTTTATTTTTTAAACAGTTGGATGCCTTATTTCATACATTAATTTACAGCGCGCTGTTTCATCCTAAGGCTCTAATACAAATGTTTTTTAATTTTTGGCAGCCTTGCTACGAGTCTGTTTAATGTTGAACTAGAGAGAGGAAATCCGCATGCGTGCTCTTACCTATCATGGTGCTCGGGATGTACGAGTTGAATCCGTTCCAGATCCAGTGATTCAGGAACCAGATGACGTTATTTTAAGGGTGACAGCCACCGCCATCTGTGGCTCAGATCTGCATTTATACCGGGGGAAAATTCCGGCCACTGAAGACGGTGATATTTTCGGCCATGAATTTATGGGAATTGTAGAAGAAGTCGGCCCAGAAGTAACCGAAGTCAAAAAAGGTGACCGGGTGATTATTCCCTTTGTGATTGCATGCGGTCACTGTTTTTTCTGTGAACATGAACTCATGGCTGCCTGTGAAAATACCAATACCGGTCGTGGTGCAATTCTCAACAAAAAACAGATCCCACCAGGGGCAGCTTTATTTGGCTTTAGCCATCTGTATGGTGGTATACCGGGTGGTCAGGCTGAATATGTACGGATCCCCAAAGGCAATGTCGGACCATTTAAGGTGCCGGGTTCCCTGCCTGATGAAAAAGTATTATTCCTGACCGATATTCTGCCAACTGCGTGGCAAGCAGTGAATAATGCCCAAGTCGGTCGAGGTTCCAGTGTGGCGATTTATGGTGCTGGCCCGGTCGGTCTGCTGGCTGCTGCCTGCGCGCGGATGCTCGGTGCCGAGCAGATCTTTATGGTCGATCACCACCCTTACCGTTTGCGTTTCGCGCATCAAACCTATGGGGTAATTCCCGTCAATTTTGATGAAGTCGATGCCGCTGAATTTATCATTCAAAATACTACGGGTTATCGTGGAGTCGATGCCGTCATTGATGCGGTCGGTTTTGAAGCCAAAGGTAGCATGCTGGAAACCGTAATGACCAACCTGAAATTAGAAGGTTCGAGTGGTTCAGCGCTAAGACAATGTATTGCAGCGGTCCGTCGCGGCGGTGTGGTGAGTGTACCTGGAGTTTATGCCGGTCCAATTCATGGCTTCCTGTTTGGTGATGCCTTTGACAAAGGTTTGACCTTTAAAATGGGACAAACCCATGTGCATAATTACTTGCCGCAGTTGCTAGAACATATTGAAAATGGAGATCTGTCTCCAGATCTGATTATTACCCATCGCATGAAACTGGAAGATGCTGCGGAAGGTTACCGTATTTTTGATAAAAAGGAAGAAGACTGTCGTAAAGTCATTCTAACACCATAAATATGATTAAAAAAAAGCGCCGTCAGGCGCTTTTTTATTTTTCATCGTCATTTTATCAATCCTCTTTTTCTTGTTCCTAATCAATATCATTTCAGCGATTCCCTCCCTCTTTTCTATCGAGTAATAAAAGAAATGCCCGATTTTCAATAATGAAATCAAGAAATAACTCAAAAATGAGAAATAAAAAAGTTAAGCAAAAATCGATAAAAGTATGATTTTAAATAAAAATGAAAGTTCACTTGATTATTAAATCAATTATGTAGTTTAGCTACATCTTGAGTTTTTAGTTAACAATATGTTCCACGGTAATGATTAGAGAAACTACACTATATTTACAAGTATTTAATTTATAATAATTTTTTATTTTAAAGCCAATCCAAGGAATAGTCTGGTCATACTAGCAATATATCGCCAAATCTAGCTTTAAATTTAAAATGCTATTTTAAATTTAAAAACACTTATCCACAAGATAATCGATTTCAAATTTGAATTTAAAATAAAGAATTAATACGTGGATTAAAGCTTGCGGAAAAATACTATCTTATTCACATAAAAATTATGGATAACTTTAGAGTTATCCACATCTCTGATCAGGCTTTCTAGATGCTTGAAGCAATATTATTCACGTATTATTTAGCGTATTAGACCAAGTTTCTTATAAGCTATTGAAAATTTAAAATTTAGTTTTAGCAGCTTTTTATTTATTTTTGAGATATTGGATCTTCTGAATAGGCGATTTATTATTTTTTAGTCGAATCCACCTAAAGTATTCGATCTGTTTTTATTACACGCATCTTTAAATACCACTTTGACTGATCCAGTTTTCACCTAGTGTCGTGAACTGCATGCAAACTTCTCATCGTATAAAGAACGTCTTTCTACCTCACTTTCCTATTCAAAAATTATTTTAGAAGTTCTGATGCAGATCATTTTTATAACGATAGATTCACTCCAGATTTCAGGTATTCTCCCGAGTTGGTAATCTCTATACATAAACCCTTTCTTAGAGTCGATTTGGCTTACTCAACTTGGCTTTTTAAAACCTAAATGAACCCGTTCCATATCTAAAAATCGGTCCAAAATTACTTTATTTTGCCTAGCTCACAGGATATGAGTAAAAAAATTGGTCTAAAAAAAGCGCCTCGAAAGGCGCTTTTTTATATCTGATTTTATCCTGAAGGGTTATGCATCAATATCTGCATTCAAGGCATTTTCTTCAATGAAAGCACGACGTGGTTCTACGTCATCGCCCATCAAGCAAGAGAACATACGATCCGCTTCAATCGCATCGGTAACTGTCACTTGCAGCATGTTACGGTTGTCTGGATCCATGGTGGTTTCCCATAACTGTTCCGCATTCATCTCGCCCAGACCTTTATAGCGCTGGATCATCATGCCACGACGTGAGTCCTGCAAGATATGTTGCCAAACCTGATGGAAATTGCTGACCTGAATCTTGCGATCGCCTTTTTGCAAATATGCACCATCTTCAAGCAGACTAAACCAGCTCTTTGAATTCTTTAATAAACGTGCATATTCACTTGAACCTAACAGTACTGAGTCTAACAGGTAGCTATGTGGCAAGTTATGTACATAGATCGTGATACGTGGCAACCAGCTTGCAGTTTTTTGACCATCTGCCAGTTCTTTTTCAAAACGCTCCAGGGTTAATTCTGGACGTAATGTTGGCTGAATGGCTTCAATCGCTGCACGCAGATTCTCACCCCATGTTTCCACATAGGTTTTGTCTTCCAGCTGATCCAGCTTAAAACCTTCCAGTGAAAGTAGTGCATCAAGCAGACTCGCAGGATAACGCTGGGTCAAACGTGCCAAGCTCTTCTGGGAAGTCTGATAATCAGCAATCACATTCGCCAGTGCTTCACCACGAATCGCAGGCGCTTCTGCACTGATATGCAGTTCCAGCTCATCAATCGCATTCGAAATTAGGTAAGTTTCCAGTGCATCATTGTCCTTGATGTACTGTTCCTGCTTGCCTTTTTTCAGCTTGTACAGTGGTGGCTGGGCAATATAGATATGACCACGTTCCACAAGTTCTGGCATTTGACGGAAGAAGAAGGTCAACAGCAGCGTACGGATGTGTGAACCATCGACGTCAGCATCGGTCATGATGATGATTTTATGATAACGCAGTTTGTCCGGATTATATTCCTCACGACCAATACCACAGCCGAGTGCGGTAATCAGCGTACCAACTTCAGCAGAGGAAATCATGCGGTCAAAACGGGCACGTTCCACGTTCAGGATCTTACCTTTCAGCGGTAAAATCGCCTGCATTTTACGGTTACGACCTTGCTTGGCTGAACCACCTGCAGAATCACCCTCGACCAGGTACAGTTCAGACAAAGCTGGATCTTTTTCCTGACAATCGGCCAGTTTACCTGGAAGACCGGCAATATCCAGCGCACTCTTACGACGTGTCATTTCGCGTGCTTTACGCGCTGCATCACGCGCACGTGCTGCATCAATGATCTTGCCAGCAATCGCTTTGGCTGCTTGTGGATTTTCCAATAAATATTCAGAAAATGCCTTGTTCATGGCCTGTTCAACAGCCGTTTTCACTTCACTCGACACCAGTTTTTCTTTGGTCTGTGAAGAGAATTTTGGATCAGGTACTTTGACTGACACGATGGCAGTCAGGCCTTCACGCGCATCATCACCCGATACCGCAACTTTTTCCTTTTTCAGGATATTTTCGCTGTCCATGTAGTTGTTTAAACCACGGGTCAACGCAGCACGGAAACCGGCCAAATGCGTACCACCATCCTTTTGCGGGATGTTGTTGGTAAAGCAACGTACATTTTCCTGATAAGAATCATTCCACTGCAATGCGACTTCTACCGTAATACCGTTATCGGCCTGTGCAGCAGTGAAATGGAAAATATCATTCAGGTGAGTTTTGCCTTCGTTAATATATTTAACGAACTCAGACAGACCACCTTCATAATCAAAGACATGCTCGGCATTAATGCGTTCGTCACGCAGCACAATACGCACACCTGCGT
The DNA here is from genome assembly GCF_049898185.1 of Acinetobacter sp. 40AMC3-4. Lineage (GTDB taxonomy): Bacteria > Pseudomonadota > Gammaproteobacteria > Pseudomonadales > Moraxellaceae > Acinetobacter. Next base: position 31,810 of record NZ_JAFCXG010000016.1, on the reverse strand, counting down.
TCAGGAACGACAGTTCACGCAAACGACGCGCCAAAATATCAACATTAAAAATGGTCTGACTAAAAGTCTCGGCACTTGGCCAGAAACGGACACGAGTACCGGTTCTATCGGTATCGCCCACTACTTTTAATGGATATTGAGAATCGCCATGACGGTATTCTTGTTCATGAATTTTACCGGCACGGTGAATGGTCAATTCGAGTTTTTCAGACAGTGCGTTGACTACGGAAACACCGACACCATGCAGACCGCCAGACACTTTATAACTGTTGTCGTCGAACTTACCACCGGCATGCAGAATGGTTAAAATCACCTCTGCTGCAGACACACCTTCTTCAGGGTGAATGTCGGTCGGAATACCACGACCATTATCAGAAACTGAAACCGATTCATCTTCATGGATCGTCACTATAATTTCATCACAGTGGCCTGCCAAGGCTTCATCAATCGAGTTGTCGACTACTTCAAACACCATGTGGTGCAGGCCTGTACCATCGTCTGTATCACCAATGTACATGCCCGGACGCTTACGGACTGCGTCTAAACCACGTAATACCTTGATGCTAGAGGAATCATAAGCCTTTTCAATGGTTTGTTCTGTTTGAGAAGCAGCTTGATCTTCTGAACTCATGGTTTCTCCCTAGTGAAAAATAGGTCTATCCAAAGATGGGTAAAACTCAAAAAATATTATTGCACAACTTGAACTGTACCGTTTTCAACACTGAATAACTGATATGAGATAGACAAATCATGTAAGTGCTTTTGTACTGATTCATGGTCTAAGGTGGTAATAAAAACTTGACTACCAAGTTGGCTCAATCGCTCAATTAAACGTTGTTGTGCGGTTAAATCTAATTCTGCTGTCACATCATCTAATAATACCACAGTTTCCTTATTACAAGAATGTAGCATTGCGATTTGCGACAGTTTTAGTGCGATCATCAGCAGCTTTTTCTGCCCGCGCGACAGGATCACATCAGCATCCCCCATCGGGGTCTTTAAACGCAAATCTGCGCGATGTGGGCCATATTCGGTATAGCGTCGCTCACAGTCTTTTTCATGCTGGTTGGTCAGATCATTTAGCAGGCCGGTTTCACTATGAAAGCCCGGACTGTATTCCAGACTGACTTGCAATTCAGGTAATAACTGTTTCAGATCATCTTCAAAAAATGGCTTCCATTGTTCCACAATCCCGACACGTTGCGAGTGCAGGATTTCACCATATTCACTCAGCATCTGGTTCCACGGTTCCAGATCAGACAGACTCAGAAAGCGTTTGCTTTTGAGCAGACTATTTCGCTGTTTCAGCGCACGAGAATAATATTGCCAGGCATGATAAAACTCTGGTTCCACGTGGAACATTAACCAGTCGAGCAATTGACGTCGTGGTTTGGCACCATGATCGATGATATCGGTACTTTGTGGATCAATCAGTTGCAAGGGTAACAGTTTGGCCAGTTGTCCCTGAGTTGCCACTAGATCGCCATTGACCTTGATCAACTGTTCCCCGCTGGCCATTTTTTGCATGCCTATTTTTTCAGTCGCAGATTGTGCAAACACAATCGCATCCTGTGCGCCATGCTGGATATAATTTTTGGGAATATGGGTACGGAAAGAACGACCAGCAGCAAGTAAATGAATCGCCTCTAAAATCGAGGTTTTACCTGAACCATTTTGGCCATAAAAAACATTAAACGGCTGCAATCCGTGGAGAGCAACCGTCTTTAAATTCCGCACACGCTCAATATGTAAACGCGTAATATGCATGTCTTATATAAATATCAAGAGCCGCGGCTTAAACACGCATCGGCATGACGACATAGGTTTGATCCGTATGCGCCGGGTCTTGTACCAAGACAGACTGATTCGCTTCAGTCATGGTCATTGACACATCATCGCCATCAAGCACACCGAGTACTTCAATCAGATACTGCGCATTAAATGACATTTCTAGCGGTGAATCAGCATATTGAATCGCCAGATCTTCAATCGCTTCATCCTGCTCCGGGTTATTGGCGCGAAGTTGCAAAGAATCGGCATTAAAGTTTAGAAACACACCACGCAGCTTTTCATTACTTAAAATCGCCACACGTTGCAAAGACTGCTTGAACACGTCATGTGCGATCATCACCACTTTGTCGCCACCACGTGGAATCACACGGCGATAATCCGGGAACTTACCATCAATCAGCTTGGTGGTGAAACGCACGGTAATATCCGCCTGTTCCTTGTCACGGCTTGGCATATTGATGGTCACATTGAGCAGTTCACGACCGATCAATAGAGATAATTGCTCATCTTCAACGCTGAGCAGGCGCTGTAATTCTGCAACGGCCTTACGTGGCACAATCGCCTGAATCGGCTGTGTTGCAGTAGATTGTGCCGCTGTTTCACATAGTGCCAGACGGTGGCCATCGGTAGTGACTGCACGTAGCTGATTGGTATCGATTTCCAGCAAAGTACCGGTTAGGTAAAAACGTACATCCTGAACCGCCATGGCAAAAGCAGTTTTTTCAAATAGACGTTTTAGCTCACGCTGTGTCACCGTCACTTGCGTGCCTTGGGTGTTTTCAGTGTTCAGTAATGGATAATCATCAGCAGGCAATGTCCCCAATACAAAACGGCTGTTGCCCGATTTAAGGATACAGCGCTGATCTTCAGTAATATGTAAATCCACCAATGCCGCTGAAGGAAGTGACTTACAGATATCAATCAGCTTACGTGAAGGAACTGTGGTCTCACCTTCCTGCAAACATGCACCTTCAGCCAGTGCTGTACTCGCCACCAGTTCGACTTCCAGGTCGGAACCGGTCACGGTCAATGCTTGCGCAGTCACCTGAATTTTCAGGTTAGACAGGATATTCAAGGTATGGCGACGTTCAACCGCTCCTACGACATGTGAGAGAACATTCAGTAAGCTTTCTTTCGCGATTTTTAAACGCACGGTGCATTCCTCTAAAGCTGAAGATTAATATAGAAAAAGTGATTTTTTTGACGGTTTACTATGCGGCAAAAGCAGCCGCATAGCAAGAATAGAATTTGAGCGATTTAGGTCAACTTTGCAACAGACGTTGCAGGTTTTTATAGTCTTCGTTAAAGATCGGATCTTCTTCACGCAGGCTCTGTACTTTCTCGCAGGCGTGCATCACGGTACTGTGATCACGACCGCCAAAAGCCATGCCAATTTCCGGAAAACTGTCGCCGGTGAGTTCACGGGCCAGCCCCATCGCCAGCTGACGTGGGCGGGCATAAATCCGGGTGCGTTTTGGACCAACCAGTTCTTTCAGTGGAATACGGAAATACTCACTCACCACACGCTGAATGTTTTCGGTACTAATGGTACGGGCACGAATCGCCAGCACATCTTTTAAAGATTCACGCACTACATCCAGATCAATTGGTGTGCCTTTAAAACGTGAAATCGCTACCACTTTGTTCAGCGCACCTTCAAGCTCACGTACGTTAGCCACCACCTGCTGGGCAATAAACAGCGCACAGTTACGTGGTAAATCGACTTGGTTGCTTTCGGCTTTTTTCAGCAGAATTTCAATTCGGGTTTCAATATCGGGTGGTTCAACTCCGACCGACAAGCCCCAAGAAAAACGTGAAACCAGACGTGGATCCAGTTCGGTTAGTTCTTTAGGATAACGATCCGAAGTCAGAATAATCTGTTTGGACTCATCCAGCAGTGCATTAAAGGTGTAGAAAAACTCGACCAAGCTGGCTTCTTTACCGGCCAACAAGTGAATATCATCAACCAGTAATAAATCCAGAGAACGGCAATTTTTCTTAAACTCTTCGACTTTGCCCTGCTGTAACGAGCTGACAAAGTCCTGTACAAAACTTTCTGCGGTCATGTACATGACACGTGCATTTGGCTTGGCCTGCAACAATGCATTACCGACCGCCTGCATCAAGTGAGTTTTACCCAGACCGGTCGGACCATATAAAAATAAGGGGTTGTGCTGTGAAGCACCCAGCTGGGTCAGTACCTTGCGACAGGTTTCTGCCGCCATCTGGTTAGATCGGCCTTCCACAAACAGCGAGAAGGTAAACAATGGATTCAACTGACGTCTACGGCTATTTTTGCCGCTGTCTTCTTTTTCTTTCTTCGGTTTCGGCACCGGCATCGGTATCGAAGTCAATGCCGCAGTCGTAGTCGCCGGTTGTTCACTGGCAGATAAAATTGCCCCTGGACGTGAATCCACTAAAATTTCGACCTTGCGTACCCGTCCTTCAGACAATTGCTCTGCCAGAATCGTGATCAGTTCCAGATGATGTTCTTGAATGTAACGCGTCCAGTAAGGATTAGGTGCATACAAACGCAAGCTGTCTTCCAGCTCTTCTGCAACCAATGGGCGAATCCACATTGTAAAGACATTTCCAGAGAGCTCTTGTCGCAGGCGATTTAAGCAGTCCGTCCAAAGCATGTGAATCCCCTATTCATTCCATTGTTCATTCAAAAAAGATGACCGCGACCAAAAGCGGGTCGCCATTCTAACCAAGTTATCCACATCTGTCATGGCAATCTCTACAAAAACTGTGCAAAAAGAAATCACCCTGCATAAATTTAAATTTAAAACCCAGTGTGGATAAGTTTATCCGCAAGCTGTGGATAAAATATACCATAAAGTTATCCACAAAGTATAAAATTAATAGAAACAGTTTTATCCACAACATAAGTTTATGTTTAATTAAATAAAAAGTGGCTTATCCATAGAAAAAGTGCTCCCTAATAGTAATAAATTTAAATTTATAAATTTGAATTTATTTATAAGATCACTGTTTTTTGTGGATAACTCAAAAAACTTCAAATTTAAATTCAAAACTACAGGTTAAATTTAAACTCTGGATAACATGTGGATAACTTTGTTGATAGAGTTGTTTATAACTTATATATATTTATATAACAATAACTTAATTTGTGATTAACTTGAATTGAACTATTTTTTATTAAGTTCTCCGAAAAAACAGGGGCTTTATCTTTTTTGATCTTATTTGAAAAGAAAACTGCTTTTGCATTGACAGCTCAAGCAATGAGCACTAAAATCGCGGACCTTCATAGAAAGATCATTTTTTGGAGTTTCAATATGAAACGTACATTCCAACCGTCTGAATTAAAGCGTAAGCGTGTTCATGGTTTCCGTGCTCGTATGGCTACTAAAGCTGGTCGTCAAGTATTAGCTCGCCGTCGTGCAAAAGGTCGTCATAGCTTAACTGTTTAATCAGTTACGCTAAGACGATTTTGGGTGTTATGACAAAACTTTATAGTTTTGGCACAGAGTTGCGATTACGCTGTGCTGCCGATTATAAAGGTGTCTTTGATGGTGCGCTTTTTAAAGTGCATCAACCCCATTTCTTATTTCTTGCAAAACATTCCGAACTGCCAAGTAGCCGTTTGGGTTTAGTTGTTGCCAAGAAGAAAGTGCGACGTGCACACGAAAGAAATCGAGTAAAACGACTTGCTCGCGAAAGTTTTCGCCTGCATCAACAGCAATTAGATGACTTAGACATTGTAATCATGCCGAAAATGGGTGTTGAAGCAGTGCCTAATGCAGAATTGCACCAGCAATTACAATTTGCCTGGCAGAAACTGAACCGTCTTGCCAAAAAGCATTCAAAAATAGCCCCCTCCCCACAAAAGTAGAGTTGGCCAATGGTACGTTTACTGCATTGGTTGATCCGTTTCTATCAGATTGCGATTAGTCCTCTTCTTGGACCGCGCTGTCGTTATATTCCAACTTGTTCTCAATATTCCTTGGAAGCAGTCCAGATGCATGGCGCTGGGCGTGGAGTGTGGCTGGCTACTAAACGTATTTGCCGTTGTCATCCGTGGGGGGGCTCGGGATATGATCCTGTTCCCTCAAAAGCGATTCGTTTTATTTCATTTCAGCAAATAGATTCTCAAACGCTTCACGTTGCTGTACCCTTTCGTGATCGTTTATTGAACCAAAATCACTCTCACCACTTGGGGTAATACATATGCAACAATGGGCCAGGATTGCAATTCTCGGAGCCATGTTTGTTGTCGCATATTTGCTCATTTTGGCGTGGCAAAAAGATTATGGAAATGCTGAAACAAAACCGCAGCAGGAAACTGCTATTGTTTCGCATGACGTATCTGCAGATTTGCCAAATGGTCAGACGGCTACAGTTGCCTCTGATCTGCCACAAGCAAATGTGCCAGCACAGCAAGCCACGGATGCCACAGCACCTGTAAGTCAGCAGCTTATTTCAGTACAAACTGACCTTTATCACCTTTGGATCAATCCTAAGGGTGGTGATATTGTTCGTATTGAATTACTCAATCATGACAAGAACAAAGACAGCGATGAACCGTTCGTGATGCTGGAAAGCGATGCGAAACGTACTTATGTCGCCCAGTCTGGCCTGATCGGTCTGAATGGACCGGACAGCAGCCGTAACGGCCGTCCAATGTATGAGCTAGAAAAAACTGCTTATACCCTGGCAGATGCGAAAACAGTCAAATCCAAAGATGGTGAAAACCTGAAAGTATTGTCTGTACCGCTAGTGTTTAAAACCGCTGACGGGATCGAGATTATCAAGACCTTCAATTTCACTGAAGGTGAATATCCGGTCGTGGTAAATCACAAAGTGGTTAACCGCAGTGGCCAGACCTGGCAAGGTCAGATGTTCGGTCAGATCAAACGCGATAACTCGGAAGATCCAGGCAAATCTGATCAGGGGATCTTCACACTGGGAACATTCCTGGGCGGTGCATGGGGTACCCCGGACGAGCAGTACAACAAGCTTAAATTCGACAACTTTGTTGAAGAAAAAGTCAGTACTGAAGCGACAGGTGGTTGGGTGGCAATGGTACAGCACTACTTTGTCAGTGCATGGGTTCCAGGTCAGCTAAAGTTGACTCAAGGCAATGGCGAAGCTTATAGCGCCAAGCTTGAATCACGTAAATCAACCGATAACATGAACATCATCGGTTTTACCTCCCCGACGTTCAATGTGCCAGCAGGTACAGTAGCTGAAATTGATGCGACTTTCTATTCAGGTCCAAAAATCCAGTCAGAACTGAAAGATTTGGCTGCGGGTTTAAACCAGACCGTTGATTATGGTTGGTTATGGCCAATTGCGAAATTACTGTTTGTTGGTCTTGAATTCTTCCATGGTCTGGTGGGTAACTGGGGCTGGGCAATTATTCTGTTGACCATCTTGGTGAAAGTGATCCTGTGGCCATTGTCGTCGAAGAGCTATCGCTCGATGGCGAAAATGCGTGTGATTGCGCCAGAAATGCAACGCATGAAAGAAGAGTTCGGTGAAGACCGCATGCGCTTCTCTCAAGAAATGATGGCATTGTACAAACGTGAACAGGTCAATCCGCTTGCCGGCTGTTTACCGCTGTTATTACAAATGCCGATTTTCCTGGCCTTGTACTGGGTGTTGATGGAATCTGTGGAACTGCGTCATGCGCCATGGATGCTGTGGATTCAGGATTTGTCTTCAATGGATCCTTGGTTCATTCTGCCGTTGTTGATGGGCTTGACGATGTATATCCAACAGTCGTTAAATCCACAACCAACTGATCCAATGCAGGCGAAAGTCTTCAAGTTTATGCCGATCATTTTTACCGTATTCTTGTTGTTCTTCCCGGCAGGCTTGGTTCTGTACTGGATCGTCAACAACTTGATCACGATTCTGCAACAAACTTTGATTAACAAGTCTGTTGCCAAAGATCGCGCGAAACGTGATGAGGCCACTCCAGTCAACTAAGTTGTACGGATAGGCTGAATAAATCCGCTTAAGATGGTAATCTTAGGCGGATTTTTTTTGGCTGTACTTTTGAGTCTTTGCAGGTGAATTTTATGCTCAACCGAACCACAACTATTGCTGCGATTGCAACTCCACCAGGACGTGGCGGCGTTGGGGTGATTCGCCTGTCAGGTCCGAAATCCTATGAAATTGCCCAGCAACTGACGCAAAAAGAGCTGCCCAAAGCCCGTTTTGCCGGTTTCCGCCAGTTCTACGATGCAGCAGGTGAAGTCATGGATGAAGGACTGGCGATTTGCTTCCCGAATCCAAACTCGTTTACCGGTGAAGATGTAGTGGAGCTACAAGGTCATGGCGGTCCGGTGATTCAGAATGCCCTGCTTGGCCGTTTGCTGGAACTGGGCGCCACTGCAGCCAAAGCGGGTGAATTCTCGATGCGTGCCTTTGAAAATGGCAAGCTGGATCTGGTGCAGGCTGAAGCAATTGCCGACCTGATTGATGCAACTTCGCAAGCGGCTGCACGTTCTGCGGTGCGTTCACTGCAAGGAGCTTTCTCGACCAAAGTCAATGCAGTCCTTGAGCAGCTGATTCATCTGCGTCTGCATGTGGAAGCCGCGATTGATTTTCCGGAAGAAGAAATTGATTTTCTCGCAGATGGCAAGATTTTAAATCTGCTAGATGGCGTATCCAGTGCCGTCACTCAAGTACAGCAATCCGCACGTCAAGGTCAGTTGTTACGTGAAGGTTTACAAGTCGTAATTGCGGGTAAACCGAATGCCGGTAAATCTTCGTTGCTGAATGCATTGGCTGGAATTGAACGCGCAATTGTGACTAATATTGCCGGCACCACCCGTGATGTCTTGCATGAAAAGATTACTTTAAATGGTCTGCCGATTACCCTGACTGATACTGCGGGCCTGCGTGAAACTGGCGATATCGTGGAAAAAGAAGGAATCCGCCGCGCGATTAAAGAAATCGAACAGGCCGATTTATTGCTTTTGGTCTATGACTTAAGTCAGGGCGAAGATCCGCTGCAACTTGCTCAGGAATATTTTGCTGAACATATAGAACCGAAACGTTTAATGCTGATTGGCAATAAATGCGACCTGACCGGTGCTGAAGCCGTGATTGGCGATTTAAATGGTTTCCGGCATATTGCAGTCTCTGCCAAGCAAGAAACTGGCGTTCAAGCGCTCATAGAGGCGATTACAGCGCATGCAGGCTTCCAGCCTGAGGAAGACACCTTTATCGCACGTACCCGTCATTTAGATGCAATGAAGCGCACTCAGCTCTATCTGGCTGAGGCGCGTGAACAACTGGTGGTGTATAACGCCGGTGAACTGGTAGCGGAGTCCTTACGTCTGGCGCAAAATGCATTGGGTGAGATCACTGGTGATTTCAGTGCAGATGACCTGCTGGGCAAGATCTTCGGTTCATTCTGTATTGGAAAGTAATTATTTAATAAAACATCAAAAAAGCCCTCAACTGAGGGCTTTTTTTAGGCTGGTTGATGAGATTTTTGATACGCCCACCACAGCGCAAAACACAATAGACTGATCGCGATACAAAAGCTGATCACAGCGAAATCCAGCCCCCAGTGATCGGCCAGATAACCCACAGCAATGATAGGGACAATAGTGCCCAGATAGGCAATAAACAGATAGGTCGACATGACGGCTGCACGGTTGTCTAAGCTGGTCATTTGATGAATCAGTGCAAAAGCACCCATCAGGGCAAACCCATGGCCAATTCCAAAGCAAATATCACTGATAAAAAATAGCAGGCTGATTTTCGAATACATGCATAGTGCTAAAATGATCAGGCTCAAGCACATCATCATCAGGCCGATATTCAGACATTTAGACGCTGCGACCGCTTTGGCCATAAACTGCACGATCACTGAAACCACTAAGATACTGGTAATGGCCAGTCCGCTGACCAGAGGGCCATGCCAAGGTAAAATATTTCGGACAAAGGATGGCGACAGGGAAGCAAACAGGCTAAAGGCGGCAAAGGCACTAAAAGCTGTCACTGCAATAATCATAAACACACGATGAAACTGGGCTTCAGGTCGTTGCAGTTTAGGCGCCATGCTAAAGGGCTGCACCTCAAACTTGGGTGCTTTAATCCAGAACAGGCCAATCAGACACAATACGGCACCCAAAATAATCGGCAAATATGGCATCACCAAAGGCGCAGCGGAAAACTGCGCAATCACGCCACCGACCAAAGGTCCCAAACCAAAACCCATTGCAGTAATGATTGAAATCAGTTGCGGTGCAGTGTGCTTATGGCTTTCCGGGATGGTATGCATTAAACCCATCATGGCAGAAGTGGTCATCAAGCCCGAGGCAATCCCAATAATAAAACGGCCAATCGAGAGGATCAGTGCATTCTGGGCAAAAACGGAAATGATCAGACCCAGCGTGATCAGGGCCAGACCAATTTGCAGGGTCCGTAAAAATCCGATGCTGTTACTGGTTCTGCCCAAAAACAACAAGGTCGAGAGACAGCCAAACATATAGGCGACAAAAATGTAGGTGATCTGGCTGGGAAGCAAATGCCAGAGCTGTTGATAAATCGGATAAAGCGGACTGGCCAAAGCAGTACCAATCGTTCCCATCATTAAAGCCAGGCTGACCATCAAGAACGGTCGCCAGCTGGTCGTTATTGTCATGAAAATGCCGTTATAGTGTTGATCCTTGGCCAATCCATGTCAGGGCGTAGCGAGGAAAATAAAAAGTGTCTGCAGTTTAGAATGGATGCAGAAAATCGGTCAAGGTTGAATGAGTAAGATATTTATCATTTAAAATATTTTAATTATATAAAACAATTGCTTATTGTGAATATTTATGTGATTTCTAGATATCTTGAAGTTCAATCTAACGCTATACATGGTGTTCCACGTGAAACATTATGAGCTTATTTAACTGAGTGTAAACAGTAACATAAATGTTTGAGAAATTTAAAAGCAGAGCGATTAGAATCGAAGCATATTCTTATCCAATTCATGTAGAACATTCATGTTAAAAAAAACACTGATCATTAGTTTAAGTACATTTATTTCAAGCTTCGCATTTGCCAATATTGATACGGTACAAGCTAACTTGGCAAAAAACAGTCCCAATTTAAAAATTGAAAATATTCAAACCACGGAGATGAAAGGCATCTATAGCGGTTCCATGCAGGGCCAAGTGGTTTATCTAAATGAAGATGCCAAACATCTGATTGCCGGCCCGATGCTGCGGATTCAGGATCAACATAATCTGACCCGCGATTTAATGCTAAAACAAAATAGTATCGACTGGAAAAAATTACCGCTTCAGGATGCAGTGAAAAGTGTAAGAGGTACGGGTAAACGTCAGATTGCCATCTTTTCTGACCCAAATTGCCCGTATTGTAAAAAGCTTGAGCTAGAGCTGAAAAAATTGAATGACTTGACCATTTATACCTTTATTCTTCCTTTAAAACCCCAGTCGGTTGCTCCTTCAAAACAGGTGTATTGCGAGTCTAATCCAGCTCAGGCATGGGAAAATCTGATTGCTCAAGGGATTCAACCTAAATCGAAAAAAAGTTGCGCCAATCCGATTGAACGGAATAAAAAACTGGCTCAGTCTATGGGCGTGAATGGTACTCCTGCGATTATTTTTTCCAATGGTTTTAAGGTGATAGGCGCCTATCCAGCAGAGCAGATTGAACAGATTTTTAAAGAATTCAATTTATAAAAATTAAATAAAGATATCAGTCGCTCAATATAAAAAAAGCACCTCATGGGGTGCTTTTTTTTATTAAGGTGATCCAGTCAGGCATCAGCTTGATTTAGACCGTGCGGCGTTTGGTCACCATATTATAAATAAACAGAATAATCACAGCACCAATCACGGAAGCAATCAGACCTGCTGCGGAATCTGCCGAGTACAGACCGAGCATACGACCACCAAAAGTCGCCAACAAGGAGCCGGCAATACCCAGCAAGGTGGTCATGATAAAGCCTGCCTTGTCATTACCCGGATGAATGGCACGTGCAATTAGACCTGCTACAAAACCAATGACGATCGCCACAATAATTGTCCACATATGCATACTCCTTCTTATCATGTCTTTGTTTTCACATCTGTTTAATCATCTTGAAATAAAGTCAGGATCATAAAAAGTTGAATCCTGAAACGAGATGTTATTTTTTGTTCCCGGTTTTTTCTGTATTTTAGGTATAAAAAAAGTGGCTTATGCCACTTTTTTCAACCTGATTTTAAAGACCGATTTCACCAATAAATGGCAGGTGACGGTACTTCTGGTCATAGTCCAAGCCATAACCCACAATAAATTTATCTTCAACTTCAAAGCCCATAAATTCGACCTTCAAATCGATTTCACGACGCGATGGTTTACTTACCAAAGTACACAGTTGAATCGAGTTAGGTTCACGGGTTTGCAGGATTTCGAGTACCTTGCTTAAGGTGTTGCCTGAGTCAATAATATCTTCAACCACCAGCACATCTTTACCACGGATTTCACCGTCTAAATCTTTCAGGATTTTTACATCACGTGACGATACCGTGCCACCGCCATAACTGGACACAGTCATGAAATCCAATTCATGCGGTTTTGAAATCACACGACATAAATCAGCCATAAAAATCACTGAACCACGTAATAAACCGATGAGCACAAGTTCTTTGTCACTATTGGCATAGTGTGCATTGATTTGAGCACCAAGCTCTTTGACTTTAGCTTGAATTTCTTCAGCGGAAATCATTACGCTCATTTGAACGGTCATGGGTAGATACCTAAAAAGTAAAAATAGCAAAATAAAAAAGGTGTTGACCTGCAACACCTGAATACGTCGCAATTTTAATACATCCCTAGCAGAGATGCACCTGTTTTGCTGGCTGTAAATGTAATCATTTTTTAGCCGCTGCTGAATCGCGTTTCAATAAAAAAACACAGCCCAGTGCCATTGCAGACAGGATCAAGTATTGGCGACGGCGGGATTTTTTTGTTTTATTCACTGGATGCTGCTTTGACATAAACGGCTGCTCCATAGACATAGGTGGCTGCAATATTACGGTCATCACCAAGCATGGTCAGTGCAAAAAATGCATCTTCAATATTTTTAGCTTTGCTCTGGCGTAACTGCTGTAAGGCAGTGGCATTGAGATCCAGAACCACAAAGTCGGCTTCTTTGCCAATATTAAAGTTCCCCAGGCGATCATCTAGACTCAAGGCTTTGGCACCGCCTAAAGTGGCATGATACAAGGCCTCAAAGGCAGAGAGTTTTTCGCCCTGCAACTGCTGCACCTTATAGGCTTCATTCAGGGTTTGCAGCTGATTAAATGATGTCCCTGCCCCAATGTCTGTACCTAAGCCGACTTTGACCCCTTTGTCCCAGGTCTTTTTCAGGGGAAATAAGCCACTGCCCAGGAACAGGTTTGAGGTCGGACAGAAGGCAATGGCGGAGTCGGTCTGATGCATACAATCCCATTCCTTATCTTCCAGATGCACACAATGTGCGAAGACGGACTTGCTCCCGGTTAAACCATAATGATGATACACATCCAGATAACCTTCACGTTCAGGAAAGAGTTCTTTTACCCAGGCAATTTCATTTTTATTTTCACTCAAATGGGTATGTACATACACGTCCGGATATTCACTTTTGAGCTGGCCGGCTTTTTGTAATTGTTCAGGTGTTGAGGTCGGTGCAAAGCGTGGGGTAATCGCATACAGATTCCGCCCCTGTCCATGCCACTTTTCAATCAGCGTTTTAGAGTCAATATAAGCCGTTTCTGCTGTATCCGTCAGCGCTTCCGGTGCATGACGGTCCATCAGGACTTTACCCGCAATCAGACGCATATTGCGTGTGGTTGCGGCATTAAATAAAGCATCTACGGATTCAGGATGAACGGTACAAAAGACCAGTGCAGTGGTGGTGCCGTTTTTAAGCAATTCCTGCACGAAAAATTCGGCAATTCTTTCGCTGTAGAATGCATCTTGGAACTGGATTTCAGTGGGGAATGTATAGGTATTTAACCATTCCAGCAGTTGTTCACCATAAGCCCCGACCATTTCCGTTTGCGGGAAATGAATATGGGTGTCGATAAATCCGGGAACAATCAGTTGATCTGGATAGTGTTGTAATTCAAGGTCGGTAGGAAGTCGTGACTGCCCTTCTTGCCAAGGACCAAACCACTGGATTTTACCTTCGTGAATGATGACTAAACCATCTTCTACATATCGCACTTGGTCGTGTATATCACGTGCTTGGGCAACTGTATTCTGAATATCGAGGAAGCGACCACGGATCGCTGTCGTTGCAATTACAGAAGACATTTTAAACCTACGCTTTTAATTTTTTCGATTGATTGTAGCTGAAAAAATTGCCATGTTTGTATGAACATTCATATTTAAATAGCGATCCAGATTCTTCTATGACCCCATCCAATTATTATGATCAATTTCAACAGATCGTACGTGCGCAGCCGACCTTAATGCGCATCTTGCATCAGTTAGCACAATTACACTCTGACGCTTATGTCGCAGCGGGTGTGTTACGTCATGTGATCTGGGCGCATTTACATGGCTGGGAATATGAAATAAATCATACTGAGGTCGATGTGATTTTCTATGATGAAAATGAGCAGGCTCGCGCTATAGAACAGCAACTTGCAGATCAGTTAAAAGACTATTTTCCAGATATCTGTTGGGATGTGACCAATCAAGCCTTTGTACATGAGTGGTATCGTACCGATCAAAATGAAAGTATTGAGCCTTTAACTTTAATTAGTCATGCGCTGTCATTATGGCCAGAAACTGTCACGGCCTTGGCACTGCGCCTGAAAGATGATGAGTTGGAGTTGATTGCTCCTTTCGGTTTAGCAGATTTATTTGAGTTAAAGCTGCGTTGAAATCCGAATTTAGTCAGTTATGCCGTGTTCGAACAACGCATGCTGAGCAAACAGTTTTTACAAAAATGGCCCAAATTATCCCTGATAGAACAATAAAAAAAAGCCTGCTGATGCAGGCTTTTTTGATGATTACTTTTTACAGGGTGGTTTCGTTATATTTCTTGCTATGACGAATCGACAAGATCGCGGTCACAGTCAGGACAATCACAATAAAGCTCAAAGAAATCCAGATCGGCATATGGAACACATCCAGCATCAGCATCTTAAAGCCGATAAAGACCAGAATGATCCCGAGGCCATAAGGCAGATAATGCATTTTTGAGGCTGCGCCCGAGAGCAGGAAGAACATTGCGCGCAGGCCTAAAATCGCCATCAGGTTTGCAGTGAGGACAATAAAGGGATCGGTGGTGACGGCAAAAATAGCCGGAATAGAATCGACGGCAAAGATGACATCAGAGGCTTCAACCAGGATCAGGACCAGGAACAACGGCGTTGCCCAGAGCAAACCATTTTGACGGACAAAGAATTTGTCGCCCTGAAGTTGCGGGGTAATACGCATATGTTTACGCAGCCATTTTAGAATCGCCATATCTTCAATATTGCTGTCTTCTTCATGCTGACCACGCAGGAATTTGAAGCCGGTATACACCAGGAACGCACCGAAGATATATAGAATCCAGGAGAATTCCTGCACGAACCACGCGCCAATAAAAATAAAGATAGTTCTGAGCACAATCGCACCCAGTACGCCATATAACAGCAGCTTGCGTTGCAGTGCGGGTGGAATGGCGAAGGCCGCGAAGATCATCAGCCAGACAAAGACGTTATCAATCGCCAGGGATTTTTCCAGCAGATAACCGGCAAAGTATTCCATGACCTTAGCATTGGCAATTGCCGTGCCTGCGGTCTGCTCCAGATACAGCCATAAGCCGCCACCAAATAAAGTCGCGACACTGACCCAGGCAATACTCCAGTAGGCAGCAGTACGGACTTTAACTTCCTGACCATGCTGATGCTTAAAGCCGACAAAATCGATTATCAGCATGACTGCGACAATCGCGAAAAAGACGAGATACAGCCAGAGTGTACCAATGGTTTCCATGTGAATTCTCCACATCGGACAACTAGCCATAAAAAAACCTTGACCAGTTGCCAGATGAAAAACATCTATAACAACATGATCAAGGTCTTGCCTACATCTTACTGTTCCACTTTTTTATATAAAGTGTGACTTCAAGATGCTCAGATACCGACTTTTTGCAAAGTGTAATGACGATATTCTGACACGTTTAAAAATTGAAATTTCATTCTTAAACGCTTGGAGGAGGCTACTCCCCTTGTTCAAACTAAATTTTATTTGAGCGGTAGCTCAATGTGCAGCAAGCATGACAGATTTTTGCTAAGACTACAATTTCATTTACAAAAATCATGCTTCAAGGCGCTTTCTTACCTAAGAAATCCGGACGCTGAATCAGATATAAGCTGATCAGAAAACCTAGGCTAGCCAAGATGGCTCCTACCCAGCCAATACTATGTAATCCGATATGTGCCGTTACCAGACCGCCAAGTAAGGCGCCGCCGCCAATCCCGACATTATACAGACCTGAAAAAATTGCCATGGCGACATCGGTTGCATCAGAAGCCAAATTTAAGGTCTTGGCTTGCAAGGCCAGACTAAAGCCAATAATGCTGATGCCCCAGATTAACGCCAGGCTATTGAGCTGAATTACACCCTGAGACAGGGGCAGCAATAACAGCAGCGAGATCCCTAGCCCGAGTGTAAATAGCGGAATGGTGAGTCGGGGAAAATGCGGTGCAAAGCGGCCAAATACATAAGACCCGATCAGGCCCGCACCGCCATAAATCAGCAATAAGCTGGTGGTCTGTGCAGAGCTGAATTGCGCAATATTCAGCGCAAAGGGTTCAATATAACTATAGGCGGTAAATTGCGCACTAATCACAAGCACGGTAAGCGCAAAGACCAGCATCAGGCTGGGACGTTTTAGCAAGCTTTTTAAACTGCTGAGTGAACCTGAATTAACACTTGGCAATAAAGGCAAGGTTTTGGCCAGCAGTACGCAGACCACGCTTGCCACAACTGCGATCAAGGCAAAACTATTGCGCCAGCCATAGGCCTCCCCGACCATCCGGCCAAAGGGAATTCCCAAAACCATCGCCATGGCGGTACCGGTAGCCAATAAGCCCAGTGCCTGAAACTCTTTGCCCTTTGGCGCAACCCGCACGGCAAGCGACGCCGTAATTGACCAGAACAGCGCATGCGCCACGGCAATACCAATTCGGCTCAGCACCAGAATGCTAAAGCTCCAGGCAAAATAGGACAGCACATGACTGAAAATAAACACCGCAAATAAAACCATCAGCAGAAAGCGCCGTTCAATATTTTTGGTCAGTAACATCATTGGCAAAGACAACAGCGCCACAACCCAGGCATAAATTGTCAGCATCCACCCGACCTGAGTCGGTGACATGGCAAAACTGGTACCAATATCACTTAATAGCGCCACCGGGATAAATTCGGTGGTATTGAAAATAAAGGCAGCAGAGGCTAAAGCAATCACACAGACCCATTGACGCGTCACCGAAGAGGTGGAAGAAAAGCTGGACATACATATCTGATAAAAAGAACCGGCCGGCAGTTTAAACCTGTTGAGCAAAATGCGGTATTGGTCAGAAGGACAGATTCACAATCCTTTAAAAGAAATCTAACAATAGAGCAGGGAAAAATATGTCAGTCTGGCTTAAAAACAAGGAGAGGATCGGTATGTTGATCGAGCATCAGCAACAGGACACTGGAGGTTTATGGTTTGTAGAGCCAAATGAAAAACGTCTGGCAGAAATGAGTTATTCCAGAGTAAATGAAGATCAATTAGTGATTGAACACACCTGGGTCGATGACAGCCTACGCGGACAGCACGTCGGGTATTATCTGGTCGAGGCCGCTGTGAATTTTGCCCGTGAACACGGCATCAGGATTATTCCAAAATGTCCTTTTGCCAAATCCGTGTTCGAGCGAGAGCCTCGCTTTAATGATGTTTTATAATTTTAAAATGACAACAAAGGTTTAGATTCGTATGGAAATTAAATATCAAGATTCAAAACGTGGTGGTGTATTTTTTATGGAAGATCAAGGACGTCGCCTGGCGGAGATCACTTATCAATGGCGGGGCGATGCCGTCATCATTGCCGATCATACCTGGGTCGATGATTCCCTGCGTGGCCACGGTATTGCCCGAAAAATGCTGGATGTACTGGTCGATTTTGCCCGTGAAAAAAGTTTAACCATTATCCCACAATGTTCCTATGTGGATGTCATGTTTAAACGTGACCAAAGTCTGGCCGATGTCGCAGCAACGACTATTTAACCATCCAAGGGGATTTCCCGAAAGAGAGATGGAGTCTTTCTTTCAAGGCAGGAATCAATATAACCTGTAACAGGGTATATAAACCGAAACCTGCCATCACCCCGGTCATCGCCCAGAAAATTTCTTCAAACTGTTGCAGCATCACTAAAATTGCCATGATCAGCAGGTAACTGGCATGAAAATAAATACGATGTCCAACAAATTTCAAGATCGTCCAGCTAATAAAAATTGAACTGATCAGCAGATTAGTTTGAGCGCTGAATTGCCAATTATTTAAAGTGATGATCAGGATAAAACACACACATAACAAGGCGAGGGTTAAAATCAGATCTTTTAACATCAAGTGATCCTCATGTTCATGGTAGGTGTATGAAAATATTCGTTTAATAATTTAGGCACTATTGTTAAAAGTTTAATCCAGAAATGCAAACTGAAAACCGTGTAAGCAAAAACGGATATTTGCTTAAAAAATAGTCGACTTAATTTAAAATTATTGATTAAATTGTGTTTTTAATTCTTCCCTCTAGAGAGATGGCATGATGCTACAGCTTTGCTATGCCAGTGAACGCATAGAATCTGAACAAGAGTTGTTACAAGATTTGAGCGATATTTTAGCCACTGCCCGGAAGTTCAACCTTCAGCATCAGATTCATGGGGTGTTGTATTATTCCCATGGCAAATTTTTCCAGTGCCTTGAAGGTCAGGCTGAAGTAGTGGAAAGTTTATTTCAGAGCATTTGTCAGGATCTCCGCCATCACAATGTCTTACGTTTTGCAGATGCAATGGTAGAGCAGTCCCATTTCTCGGAATGGTCAATGAAATATGTGCATAAACACAGTGAAATTTCTTCTTTATTTTCACGTTTAGGTTTGAAGCAATTTGATCCACATGCCTTGCAGCAGTCAGGAGTTGCCGAATTCCTCAAAGTGCTGTATCGCCTGGAAGAAAATCAGGCCAGTCTGGCATCGCCAAAAGGTTATAAGCAGCGTGGTTATGTCCCCTATTTTTGATCTGATGGATCAAAGCTGAAAATAAAAAAGTCCGCATGGCGGACTTTTTTTGTCTGATGTAGATTAGCTCATGTCAATCATGACTTTTAAGGCCTTCTCATTGGAGGCATGTTTAAACACATCATAGGCTTTTTCAAAATCGGCAAATTTAAAATGATGGGTCGCCAGTTTTTCTAGGGGCAATTTGCCGGAACAGCAGGTTTTCAGCAACATCCCTGTGGTATTGGCATTCACCAGACCGGTAGTAATGGTCAGGTTTTTAATCCACAGTTTGTTCAGTTCAAAACTCACCGGTTTACCATGTACGCCGACGTTGGCAATATGCCCGCCCTCTTTGACGACATGCTGGCAAATATTCCAGGCAGGCTCCACCCCCACTGCTTCAATGGCACAGTCAACCCCGCGTCCATCGGTAATCTCTAGAATCTTTTGAATGGCATCTTCTTTGGCAGAGTTGATGATATGCGTCGCGCCGACAGTCTTGGCAAATTCCAGCCGATTATCATCCATATCCACCATAATAATATTGGCGGGTGAATAAAACTGTGCGGTGAGCAGACAACTCATGCCGATTGGCCCTGCCCCGACAATCGCGACATTGTCGCCTGGTTTGACATCGCCATATTGCACCCCAATTTCATGTGAAGTTGGCAGGATATCTGAGAGGAATACGGCCACATCTTGATTCAGGCCATCGGGTAAATGATAGAGTGAGGTATCGGCAAAGGGCGTGCGTACATATTCGGCATGGGTGCCATCAATCATATAACCCATGATCCAGCCGCCTTCATTGCGACAATGGGCATAGAGCTGTTTCTGGCAGTTTTCACAGGTTCCGCAGCGGCTGACACAGGAAATAATCACCCGGTCGCCCTTTTTAAAGTTTTGCACGGCGGAACCAACTTCTTCCACAATGCCAATACCTTCGTGACCTAAAATACGTCCCTTAAAGCTGCCCTCTTTACGCGTAGCCTCCTGCTCAATTTCCGGGTTTTTACCTTTCCAGATACCCAAGTCGGTACCGCAGATGGTAACTTTTTCCAGTTTAATGATGGCATCGCTGGGATGCAAAATGGTGGGAACTGGGCGGTCTTCAAAGCGGATATCATTTGCGCCGTAATAGACCATCGCTTTCATCGTTGTCATGACACATCTCCTAATGGAATGAGGAATGAGGAATGAGAATGACCTGACTCAGCGAGAATAATGAACGCCTCGATTGCTTTTATATAGTGACAGCGATGGGCTGATTTATGATCTGGCTTTCAGGCCTATAGATACCTGTGTTCTTCTCGATTGTGCCTTGAGTGATATGGCGCTGCAATGAGTCTTGTGTACAGATTGCAACAAAAGATCATCAGGGAGGGTTCAGAGATAAATCTGCTATTTGGGTCAATATTTAAATCATAGGATTGCAGGATCAGAACAACGGTTCACTTTTTCTCAATCAACGTTTTAATATGCTAAAAAAAGCCCGCTAGGCGGGCTTCTTCACTTCACTTAAATCTGTTTTATGCTTGTAAAACAGTAATCAGCTTCTGATGCAAACCACCAAAACCACCATTCGACATAATTACTACGGCATCGCCCTCGCCTGCCTCTGCTACCACGGTCTGAATGATGTCATCCAGTGTGCGTGCAACTTTGGCCTTGTTTGGCGCAGCCTCAATGACCGGTTGCAGATCCCAGTCCAGTCCTTCCGGTTGATACCAGATCACTTCATCGGCCAGACGTGCTGAATGAGCCAAGCCATCTTTATGACTGCCCATGCGCATGGTATTGGAACGTGGTTCAATAATTGCCCAGAGTTTGCGTTCCCCTAGACGTTTGCGCGCACCTTCTAAGGTCGTATCAATCGCCGTCGGATGATGGGCGAAATCATCATAAACCTCGATACCACGGACTGTGCCTAACAGTTCCATACGGCGTTTCACCCCACCAAAATTCGATAGTGCTTCACAGGCAGTTTCAATCGATACGCCGACATGTTCAGCGGCAGCAATCGTGGCCAAGGCATTGGCCACCGAATGCTGTCCAGTCATATTCCATTGTACTTCGCCTTTGACCACGCCCTGTTGCAGCACTTTGAAATGTGAACCATCTGCTGACAATTGTTCTGCATACAGCTCAGCTTTTTCATTGGCATCCAGACTGGTGCGTACTACAGGTGTCCAGCAGCCCTGCTCCAGCACTTCATCAATATTGCTTTCAGTAATCGGCGCGATAATCCGGCCTTCACTTGGAATGGTACGAACTAGATGATGGAACTGCTTTTGAATTGCGGCTAGATCATCGAAGATATCGGCATGGTCAAATTCCAGGTTATTTAAAATTGCGGTTTTTGGATGGTAATGCACGAACTTGGAACGCTTGTCGAAGAAAGCAGAATCGTATTCATCGGCTTCGACACAGAAATATTTCCCACCACCGAGACGCGCACTTTCCGAAAAGCCCAATGGCACACCGCCAATCAGAAAACCTGGCTCCAGACCGGCTTGATCCAGTACCCAAGCCAGCATCGTGGTGGTCGTGGTTTTACCATGTGTTCCGGCGACACCCAGCACGTGTTTACCTTGCAGAACATGATCAGCCAGGAACTGCGGACCTGAAATATAAGGCAGACCTGCATTCAGCATATATTCGACTGCATCAATACCACGCTTCATGGCATTGCCGACGATCACCAGATCCGGATGAGGCTGTAAATGACTGCGGTCATAACCCTGCATTAAAGTGATGCCCGCATTTTCAAGTTGGGTCGACATGGGTGGATACACATTCAGGTCTGAACCTGTTACCTGGTGGCCCAGATCGCGTGCAAGTAGCGCTAACGAGCCCATAAAGGTGCCACAAATACCCAAAATATGCAGATGCATCTACTTTACTCCGTTCCTGTCTGACCCATCACTTTATATTGGTGC
Organism: Acinetobacter sp. 40AMC3-4; assembly: GCF_049898185.1. Classification (GTDB taxonomy): domain Bacteria; phylum Pseudomonadota; class Gammaproteobacteria; order Pseudomonadales; family Moraxellaceae; genus Acinetobacter. The sequence goes on along the minus strand of NZ_JAFCXG010000016.1, from coordinate 9,848 downwards.
TGTTGTCATGATTTATTCAATTTGCAAGCAACGATAGCAAGGCTTTAGCTGAAAAGATAGTGAAAATTCTGGCCTTGTTGTGGGATTTTTTAAATCCTGTTTCACGGATAAATTCAAAGAAAATTTCAAAGCGATGCAATATCTTTTCGCCAAATAAACCGTAAAATAATTTCGACTTTTTTGCAGAGTGCATGCAAATGCTGCCGGCTTTATTTCTTCTGGTAATTGCCAACTGTTTTATGACCCTGGCCTGGTATGGGCATTTAAAATTTTTGCCGCATGATGCACCGCTCTGGCAAGCGATTTTGTTCAGCTGGGCCATTGCCCTGTTTGAATATAGTCTGATGATTCCGGCGACCAGATTACTGGCGCAGCAAGGACTAGCGGTGGGTCAAATGAAAATTACCCAGGAAGTCGTGACCTTACTGGTCTTCGTTCCTTTTATGATCTTCATGTTTAAGCAGCCTTTTAAACTGGATTATCTCTGGGCCGCTTTATGTCTGTGTGGATGTGTCTATTTTGTCTTCCGTACCCCTTAACTTGATCTAATGGCTCAGCTGAATCAGGGGGAAATGGCTTCTAAATTCAGAAAGTAATTTCTGCCGATCCGGTTCAAATTCTAGTTTATTCAGGCAGCGTTGGATTAATTCAATCGCCATTATTTCTGCAGCCTGTTTTAGTTCAGGTTCGGGTACATTATGTTGAATCATCGCTAAACATTTCAATATTCTCTGATTGAGTTCAATACAACCCACACAATCTCGGGCCATTGGTGCAAAACTACTGTAAATCAAATCCCCGAGATCAAAGATATCCACACTGATATGCGGACAATCCCGCTCCGGTAAATCTTCAGCGGCCTTGCTGTCAATCAGGATTCGGGTTAAGGCATCAACGGCATTAATCGCTGATCCAACATCGTTCACTGCGGGAGACATCGCTTTCTGCCCCACTTCGCTCATCACCACCACACCAAAACGCGGGTCCTGTAAAAAGCTGCGATTGGTTTCAATGATTACATGATTCAAAATGGAGTTTCGGATCTCCTGCTGCTGTTCCGGGCTGAAAGCGCGGTCGCTATATACCTCTGCCAGTGCCGTCATCGGATCCAGAAATTTTCCGGGTAGCTGGGGAAGATGGATATGCAGCTGTTGGCTGACGGCCAGTTGCTCCAGTCCTTCACTATTAAAATTGGTGAAATAGCCGGTCTGGGTACTAAAAACATGAAAGGCAGCTGCTTGCTCTGGACGTTGTCCGGTGGCACCAAAATTCGGCTGATGTCGAAACTCCGCCAAGGCCGTAGAAGCAGCGACTTCAATTTTGTGAATGGTGGTGGTGAGGTTGCCCAGTTGCGACAGGGTGTGTACCCAGCGAATCAGGATATAAATCAGGTACATCAATACCAAAATGGTACTGATAAACAGTACAAATCTACCTGCAGGACCATAATAGCCAAGCCCGAGCGCAATCTTGGCAATTACAGCATAAATAAAAGCCGAGATAAAACTGCTGATAGCAAGGCGGGTATTGTCATCACTCATCATCAGCTGATAGGCACGTGGTGTCCCGCTGGATGAGGCAGACGCAAAGGCTGCGACCATAATCGACAGGGAAAAAGTGGTGACTGCCAGCATGCTGGAAGCAATAATATCTAGCAGGCTGCTCAGAGTTTCAGTACTGATATTGGGAACAGTGCTGGTCGGGATAAAATAGCGACTGGCGATTGCAAATAGCGAGAAAAAGGTCGCAAAGACGGCGCCAAGAGCTGGCATCAACCATAAGTTTTCTGAGGGATTCTGTAGCCAGATTTTTAGTTTGTACCACATAAAAATGCCCTGCCAATGTATAGGTTTTAGTATTAAGTTATTCATTGCAAAAAAGTTTTATATTGATAGTTATACTTTTTTTTGATGTGATGTATGTCCTATTTTTGTATTTTTAGCCGCAAAATTATTGTTTTATTTTTGACCATTTTCCCAACAGATAATTTTAATTCTTGAGCTGAACTTTAGACCAAATCAATTTCAGTCTATAATAGGCAACTCCTATTCAAGCTTGGCTCTCTCGTCGAGATTTATTTTTTCTCACTTTAATCTCTGGAAAATTTGCAATGAATGCGGCTGCTGCACAAGATACTCCTCTCGTAGGTATTATCATGGGTTCTCAATCAGATTGGGCAACTCTCGAACACACTGCCAATATGCTCAAGCAGCTTGGTGTCCCATTTGAAGCCGAAGTTGTTTCTGCACATCGTACTCCAGACCGCCTGTTTGAATATGCTGAGCAAGCGCGTGATCGTGGTATTCATGTAATTATTGCCGGTGCAGGTGGCGCAGCGCATTTACCGGGTATGTGTGCAGCGAAAACTGATCTTCCAGTTTTGGGTGTACCGGTGAAATCTTCGATTTTAAACGGTGTTGATTCATTGCTGTCTATTGTGCAAATGCCAGCCGGTATTGCGGTGGGTACCTTGGCCATCGGTCCTGCCGGTGCCACCAATGCTGCCATTATGGCCGCGCAAATTCTGGGTTTGACCCGTCCAGAAATCGCAAAAAATGTTGCAGATTTCCGTGCAGCGCAAACAGATAAAGTGGCAAGTAACAATATTCCAGGCCAAGCTTAAGTCGAGACACAGATTATGGATAAAACCATCGGTATTTTTGGTGGCGGTCAGCTGGGTCGTATGATGGCGCAAGCGGCACTTCCATTAAATATTCAATGTACATTTTTTGAAGCCAGCACAGACTGCCCTTCTGCTGCTTTGGGTCCGGTGATTTCGAGCCAAGCTGAAAATGGTCTGCAAGACTTTATTAACAGTGCAGATGTATTTAGCCTGGAATTTGAAAACACGCCCCTTGCAGATGTCGATGTACTGACACAAAGCAAGCAATTGCATCCATCACGTCAGGCTTTAGCGATTGCCCAGCATCGTCTGTCTGAAAAAGCTTTGTTTGATGAACTGGCTATTCCGGTTGCACCGTACAAAGCGGTCACTTCACTGGAAAGCTTAGAGGCGGCTGTAGCTGAACTGGGCTTGCCGATCGTACTGAAAACCTCGCGTGGCGGTTATGATGGTAAAGGCCAATTCGTTTTACGTTCGACCGATCAGATGGATCAGGCCTGGGCAGAATTGGGTCCTGCAGGTGAGCTGATTGCAGAAAGCTTTGTCACATTCTCACGTGAAGTATCAATTATTGCAGTACGCGGTCAAGATGGTGATGTCAAAACCTGGCCATTGGCTGAAAATCATCATCATAACGGCATTCTGTCGCACTCGATTGTGCCTGCACCGAACAGCGCAGATTTGCAACCTGTGGCGCAAGATTACATCACTCGTCTGCTGAATCACTTGAACTATGTCGGTGTCCTAACCCTTGAGCTGTTTGTGACAGACAAAGGCTTATATGCCAACGAGATGGCACCACGCGTGCACAACTCGGGGCACTGGTCGATTGAAGGCGCCGTATGTTCGCAATTTGAGAATCATGTACGTGCGGTGGCTGGTTTGCCTTTAGGTTCAACTGAAGTGATCCGTCCAACTGTCTTGGTGAACATCATTGGTCAGCATCCAAAATCTGCAGATGTTCTGGCTCTGGAAGGTGCGCATTTGCATCTCTACAACAAGTCAGAGCGCGAAGGCCGTAAGATTGGTCACATCACCTTGATGCCAAATGACAGCGCGCAATTGTCTGTGCTTTGCCGCCAACTGGCGAAAATTTTACCGAATCCATTGGCATTGAGCGAAGATATGACCATCTAGGCTTTAACTTGCTGATAAAAAAAGCGATCACTTCGGTGATCGCTTTTTTATTTGTCTGCTTTCAGGCATGATTGCGCCTCTTTAAAAATGCCTGCCATTGGTCGGATCAGTTTTTAAATCAATTGCTTACAAACTGATCAATTGAGTATAAATATAACAATTCAATAAAACCTTTTTTACAGCTGAATTTTGCCATATTCACTTGTAGATAAGCCTGAAATCAAAGTTTGAATTTAAAACTGGAAAGTGGTTTTGAATTTAAATTCATAAAAACAAATTCAAATTTAAATCGGGCTTTGAATTTAAACTTGCGCTTTTAAATTCAAAAATATGAATTCAAATTTAAAACTGGATAAATGAATTCAAAGTTTCTGAATTTAAAAATATTAGCCCATTATTCAAATGAATTTAAAATGAAAACTAGTGTAATTAGAGCATGTTGATGATCGTGACTCGCTTTTCCTGAAACAAGTTATCCCCAGTAATTTTTAAATTCAAAACTGATTGCAAGTGTTTTGAATTTGAATTTAAAAATCCCGCTGATTTGAATTTAAATCAGGCTTGTGGATAACTCATGTTTAAATTTAAAGATTACAAAATGAATTTAAAAGTGTAGGAATTATGAATTTAAATTTACGCATTGGCGCTTTAATTTTCATCATGAGCTGCTAAGGTAGGAACATAATTCAAAATCTAAATACTCAAGGGTCTTATGCAACGGCTTGCACTTTTTATTGGTTCTGTGGTCTTGGCTGCTTCACAGGCACAGGCTGAACTTATTATTAATGGTCAACGTGTCACGCCGACTGATTTGACCTCTAGTTCAAATATCCCGAATTATGCCTCCCAAAATAATTTTCAAAACTGTCTCGCCAATTTGCGCAGTCAAGCTGTTGCTAGAGGTGTAAGCGGCAGTACCTATGATCGTTATACCCAAAACTTAAGCCCTGATTATTCAGTGATTGAACGCCTGAATTACCAGCCTGAATTTTCTACCCCAATTTGGGATTATCTGTCTGGTTTGGTGGATGAAGAACGGGTTCAGCTCGGCCGGCAAAAATTACAGCAACATCGTGAGGTGCTCAATCGTGTTGCTGCCACCTATGGTATACCTGCAGAAACGGTAGTTGCGGTATGGGGTGTCGAAAGTAATTTTGGTGATATTTCGGGGAAATATCCTTTATTACAGGCTTTAGGAACTTTGAGCTGTGAAGGTCGTCGCCAGAGTTATTTCCGTGGTGAGTTTTTTACCACTATGAAACTGTTACAGCGTGGCGATGTGCGTGAAGAACAATTAAAGGGTTCCTGGGCAGGCGCATTTGGTCATACCCAGTTTATGCCATCGACTTATGATGAGCTTGCAGTTGATTTTGATGGTGATGGCCGACGTGATCTAGTTTCGAGCATTCCGGATGCACTCGCATCAACTGCCAACTTTTTAAGCAAGCGTGGCTGGCAGAGCGGACAGCCTTGGGGTTTTGAAGTCAAGATCCCTCAAGGCATGTCGGTTTCCGGTGAAGGTCGAAGAAATAAAAAATCCTTGAGTAGTTGGATCAATCAAGGGGTGGTTCGTGCCGATGGTTCGGCATTGGTTCAAGGAAATTTATCGCAATCTTCTCAGGCCGGATTGCTTACACCTGCAGGCCCGAGTGGTCCAGTATTTTTGGTCTTTAAAAACTTTGATGCCATTTATAGCTATAACGCGGCAGAAAGTTATGCCTTGGCGATTGCGCATTTATCCGATCGCCTGCAAGGTAAAGGCTCATTTATGACCACATGGCCTACTGATGATCCGGGAACTTCTCGTGCAGAACGTCGTGAGATCCAGCAATTTTTATTGAATCGAGGTTATGACATTGGTGCGGTAGATGGTCTGATTGGAGATAAAACCCGTCAGGCGATTCGTCAGGAACAGCAGCGTTTGGGCTTAAGTCCTACAGGTCGTGCCGGTCAGCAGATTTTGCGTGCCTTTAGAAATGAAAATGCCAAAAATTTAATGCAATAAAGAGTATTCAAAAAGGAAAAAGGTCTGCATGAATGCAGACCTTTTTTGATGACTGTTTTTGAGTAGCTATATAGTCATGCAAGATAATAGTAATTCGCTGAATTTAAACAGCAGTAATCGTACCAAGCACACGATAACCAGCGGCACCAGTGACTGCAGGTAGGTTGCCATTCAGTTGATTCATAAAACGCATGGCCAGCCAGGCAAAGGCGGTGGCTTCTACCCAGGTTGGACTGAGGCCCAGATCGGCGGTAGTCTGTACGCTCCATTCATGTTTGCGCAGGCGCCAGCGCAACTGCTCCAGTAAATGTGAGTTGTAGGCACCACCACCGCAAACAAAAACCTGTCCGGTATCCATGCCAGAGCGGTAAATTGCTTTTTTAATGGCTCGGGTGGTGAGCTTTAATAAAGTCGCCTGTACATTTTCCGGAGTGTCTTCCAGTTCATCGTATTGTAGGTCATTGCGCCAGTCGGCAATCTGTTCATCTAGCCATTCCAGATTGAAATCTTCACGACCGGTACTTTTTGGGGGTTCTTTAGAGAAGAATTCGTGTGACTGCAAGCGATCAAGCAAACTGCGAATCGGGGTGCCATAGGCTGCCCAGTTACCATTTTCATCAAAAGGCTGACCGGTATAACGGGAACACCAGGCATCCATCAAGATATTGGCTGGTCCAGTATCAAAACCATAAACTTCTTCAGGCTTGCCGGCAGGCAGCAGGCTGACATTCGCTATACCGCCCAGATTTAAAATTACCCGGTGAATACTGTCATGCTGGAAAATATCCTGATGAAATGCCGGAACTAAAGGTGCTCCCTGACCACCTGCCGCCAGATCACGACGACGGAAATCTGAAATCACCGGAATCTGGGTAATTTCAGTAATGATGTTCGGGTCACCAATTTGCAGGGTAAAACCATGTTCAGGACGATGCCGGATAGTCTGGCCATGCGAGCCAATCGCCTTAATTCTGGATTTATCCAGGTTATTTTTTTCAATCAACGTATTAATACCATGACCAATCATTTGTGCCAGTGCAACATCAGCCTTGCCCATGCGGTCAATTTCATTGTCATCCGGCAAGGTCAGTGCCATCAGCTCATCCCGAAGGTCAGGATCAAATGCCAAAGTGAGTGTGGCATGAAGCTGGAGTGGATCAAAAGAAGCAGCAACAATATCGACACCATCCATGCTCGTGCCGGTCATTACCCCAATATAGATCGCTGTCATGGTTATTCTTAAGCCTGCAATATGCTGAAAAAGTGTTAGTATATCGCACAAATTGAGTAACTGATGTATTGGATTTTGTGATGTCAAATTTCCTGCCGGCTGAAGAACAACTTGCCCTCATTCAACGAGGCACCCACGAAATTATTTCTGAAGAAGACCTTCTCAAGAAATTAAAATTGAATCGTCCATTAAAAATTAAAGCGGGTTTTGACCCGACTGCACCTGATTTGCACTTGGGCCACACGGTTCTCATTAATAAGTTAAAAGTATTCCAAGACTTGGGTCATGAAGTGTTGTTTCTGATCGGTGATTACACGGCGATGATCGGTGATCCAACTGGTAAGAGCGCAACACGTCCACCATTGTCACGTGAACAGGTTTTAGAGAACGCTAAAACATATCAAGAACAAGTATTTAAAATTCTTGATCCAAACAAAACCAAAGTGGTGTTTAACTCGGAATGGTTTGCACAAAAAACTGCGGCTGATTTGATTCAACTGGCATCACAGCAAACTGTTGCGCGTATGCTTGAACGTGATGACTTCACCAAGCGTTATAACAACCAGCAGCCAATTGCGATTCATGAATTTTTGTACCCATTGGTACAAGGCTATGACTCTGTTGCGCTGGAAGCAGATGTTGAATTGGGTGGTACAGACCAAACCTTTAACCTGTTGATGGGGCGTACCTTACAAGGTCGTTATAATCAAGAAGCACAAGTCTGTATCACAGTGCCAATTCTTGAAGGTTTAGATGGCGTCAACAAGATGTCTAAATCTTTGGGTAACTATATTGGTGTATTTGATGCACCAGGCGCGATGTACCAAAAAGTGCTTTCAATGCCGGATGCATTGATTGAGCGTTATTTTGATCTGCTGAGCTTCAAAACCATTGAAGAAATTCAACAGTTGTTAAAAGAAGTGGCAGAAGGCCGTAATCCTCAAGAAGTCAAAAAGATTCTCGCGCTGGAGCTGGTCGAGCGTTTCCATGGTGCAGAAGCGGCTGCCAATGCCCATAAAGGTGCGGGCAATATCATTACTGAAGGTGAATTACCTGAAGGTACGCCAGAAGTCACTATTTCGCGTGGCGAGTTTGGTGGTGAAATCTTTATTACCTCGATTTTACGTGAAGCAGGCTTAACCAAAAATGCAGCCCAAGCTAAAGATGCATTAGGCCGTGGCGCAGTGAAAGTGGATTGGCAGACTGTAGATACGACCTATTCTGTGAAAGAGAACGTAACTTTGATTGTTCAGGCCAGTAAAAAAGCAATCGCTAAAGTCACTTTTGTTGACTAAAAAACGGATAAGTTATTGAAATAAAAGCAGGCTTCGGTCTGCTTTTTTTGTTGATGTTCTATATTTAAAAATCAAATAAGTAAAGTCAAAAAAAACCCTATGAAAACAAGAGTTAATTTTTCCCAAATCACTTGCTTTTCATCTTTATTATGTATAGGATTTATTCATCTAGAGAATTCGTTTAGAGCATCTAGAGGGTAGTAAAAATAATAGTACTCCACAACTGAGAAGTCTCTTTTCCAAGAGGCTCTTTTTAAAAGCTTTAAAGCGAATAACTATAATAATGACATAATGGATCGGGTAAAGATTCAATTCTAAGGAGGAGATTTTGGGAGAGATCTCTTCCTTTTTTATTTATTCTGATTGCGTAATCAAAATATAAATCTGCATGCCTACTCTTCTTGTTGAACAACTAAACTTAAAATTAATCAGCAAATCGAACTTAGGTGAATGACCTCTAAGGGTGAGTTCATTTCAATTGACTCCAAAAGAAAAGTGCAAAACATAAAAAATTAAAGCAGAGGTGATTGAATGTATCGCTTTCCAACAGAAGATATTTTTGATGAACAGATCGATTGCATATTACGGTTCTTATTTGAATACCAGCCGGTCGAACAAAAACAGCAACTCTATGGATCTGTCTATACTTTATTTATGCAGCTTGATCTGGCCGCGCATTACTTTTTATTTTCCCTGATTGAAGAGCAGTTACCGCGACGCGCGAAATTATTCTTTATTGCCGAGGATTATCAGGGCAAGAAAGACATGATTGTAGAAGTTATGCAGCACTGGCTTAGACAGCAACAACAGGAAAAAGTCGCTTAATGCAAAATAACAGACTTTATCTTCTATATATAAGTGATCTACGCATGGTTTTGGGATTCGAAAACTAAAAATGAATACCTCTTCTATATAGCAGCCTAAGAATAGGCTTTTATAAAAGCTTTTTACGTCAAAAATAACTCATCAATTGAGGAGTCTAGGATTTAGATCGGTTTGTTGGGCAAGGTAGGGGAATTTTGGTTTTCTTTTGACGAGCTAATTTAAATAAAAGACAAGATTTCAATATCAAAAGGCTAAAAATACTGTTTTAAATATTATTGTGATAGTTTTTAGGTCTAAATGAATTTTCAGTTATAAAAATAAAATGAAGTGTTTAGTGGGTTTATTGCATAAAAACGCTTAAAAATTAGATAAAAAAGCGATTTTTTAGTAATTTTTGTAGAAAAAAAAGACATACGTGAAAAATATAGTGAATTGGGGGTTGCAATGATTCTGAAATCCTCTAGAATGCACCCATACCGACGAGATAGATGGAAACGAACGAAGCAGAATGGCGGAGTTGTTGAGTTTATCGAAGTCCAGCTTCTGGCACTGACGAGGTGTTAGAAAGATCATTAAGAGATTATGAAGAACAACTTGTGTGGATTTTTACTGATTGATTGATCGAAATTATTTTCATTGATTGATGGTAGAAATTACTCGAAGTTTATTTGAGAAATATTTGTCAGAAAATTGATGAGCCAAGATTGGTGCCCTTTAAAGGTACTACTGATT
>NZ_JAFCXG010000015.1:0-52530 GCF_049898185.1 Acinetobacter sp. 40AMC3-4 | reverse complement strand
AAACTATTTTTCAAACTTATCAAATAAAACCCAACTCAATTAAACTCAACTAAGTCACTGTTTTATCAGAGGTTTTAATCTTCATCACCGCCGATGGATGTGCATTCTACAGCATTTCAAAGCCCGTGCAATACTTCTTGCAAAGATTTTTTATCGTGTGTTTATTTTTCAAACCAATAAAAATATAAGTAATTGTTATATATAGTTAATTTATTTTCATTATTTTTGAATTTTATTGAGCACATCCAACAAAACCAACCTAAAAAAAAACTAAGATATTGTTTTATTTGAATTTAAATTATAAAAGTCTTTATCACATGACTTATATCGTTCAATTCACACTCTATTCTTGTTTGATTCTTCAGCAACCTGGCGTTTATATATACAAAACTTGTTTTATCCGGTATTCTTCCAAGATACATAGGCCCGATTTAAATATGAAAAATTGATTGCAACGCTAAAAATTAAAAAGCCATCGCTATTGAGCAATGGCTTTTGGAATATTAAGCAACAATTAGAATTTCATACTGACACGTGCCCAGTAATTACGTCCCATATTATTAAACTGCTCGGTTGCTGGTAAACCTGTCCCGGAAGCACCCATTTTATTTAAGTGCTCGGTATAAGTCCGGTCTAGAACATTATCGACTCCGACTGATACATCCACGCTATCCATAACATGGTAGCTACCGTTTAAAGACAAAATACCAAAGCCTGCGCTCTGCTTGTTATCATAACCCACAATATTACCTTCGTTAAGACTGATCCGGTTTTGACCACCCACTACACGCCATAGCAATCCAAAATTATATTTGTCTTGAACATAGCGCAAGTTAACACGGGCTTCTAAAGGAGAGATTTGTGGCAAAGGCGTATTATCTGTGGTGTTTTCACCCCAGGCATACATGGCGCTGATATCGGCCTGCAGGCGGTCAGTAAACTGGTAACCAATTCCAGCTTCTGCACCAGCGATAGTGGCATCGACATTACGGGTATGTGCTTCAAGCATTCTCATCATGCCAGTAGGTTTATAGGTTGTTAACACATAATCATTGATCAAACCTGCGTATGCGGATGCCCATGAATTGAAATGACCATGCTCATGTTGATAACCAAAATCTAGCTGTAATGTCTTTTCAATATCAATATTGGCAAAAGTATTAACGTTATCATTTCCCGTTTTAGGACTGAATAATTCCCAGTAATCCGGCATACGCTCGACATAACCCAGGCCAATATAGGTCTTGCCATCATCATGATCGGGATGATGATTTTCAAAACGAATAAAGGCACTCGGTAAAGTTTCTTTGCGTTCCTGTTGAGATTGAACAGCGTCTACATTGACCTGATCAAGACGAACACCAGACACCAGCTTATTGTTATCACTGAACAGATAACTCAGTTCTCCAAAAGCTCCCACAGACTGGAATTCCATATCTTTAGTTCGTGGCTGAGTTTGATACAGCGTCATCAGACTTCCGTTACGTTTAGTATGTTCATTATTCTGACTATCAATACCAGTAATCAGCTGCAATTTATCCCACTCATTGGTCATTGCCATACGCGCGTTCAATGTTTTACGTGTCACATTGGTCGCCATTGGCATACTCATCATTCCTCCAGGCTGGAACTCACGTAAACTAAAGTTATCCATAACGTGGTCATTAAAGTTATAGTTCACTTGAGCTTCGACTTTTTGAATGATATCGGTAAGATTTTTCTTTTCTACACGAAGTCCTAAACTTTCGCGGGCAAACTTGGAACCGTCCATTGCACGGCCGGCATAAACTGCTTCACCATCAGCTTTACCGCCAGTCAGCTCTACCCAGGTATCTGTATCTGGAGTCCAGCCCAATGCCAGATCCGCATTCCAGCGCTCCCAATCTGAAGGTACAGTGGTTCCATCTCCATCTTGATAGCTATTCAATACCGAACGATTGGTATTGAGTCGGACATATTTCTGATCATCGCCTGCTGCAACTTCGACATTATGATCCAGACGGCCAAATGACCCCATCAAGACACTGGCCTGACCGCGATAGTTTTGATCTTGATCAAACTGTTCCGGCGTACGTTCGAAAATCACTGTGGCCGCAGAGCCAGTATTGGCATACTGAACCGTTTGCGGTCCTTTAATCACCGAAATACGGTCATAGCTTTCCGGAGAAATATAAGAGGTCGGCGAATCCATACGACTTGGACAGGCGCCCAGGTTTTCGGTGCCATCAGTTAGGATCTTAATTCGTGAACCAAACATGCCGCGGAACGTCACATCACCATTAGTGCCGGCACCGCTATTGACCGAACTAAAGCCGACAATACTTTGCAAATAATCCGCACCATCACTGGCAGGAATCGGTTGAATCGGCTGTTTTGGATCAGCGCGGACAATCAGCCCATTGGCATCATTACCTGATGCTGACGTCACCACAATCGGGGCAAATGTCTGAACCGGCATGGCGTCATTGGCCATCACTATCGAAGAATAACAAGCAACACAAATCGCAGCCGCAAGTGGCTGTAAAGAAAATTTAGGCTGAGCCATTTCTCTATCTCACTAAATACATAAATTAGGCACGGCTTGAGTCAATACCAACCCAAGCTGAAAAATGCAGATTTATGCAGGCAGTGGTGGCGCTCGCCCCTGAGGAATTAAGAAGAGTTGCTGAAGGACAAACCAGACATGCTTAAAGGTTTTTTGATAGGCAATTAAACGGACATGAATCCGGTCAAGAACCTGTTTGATGTCCAGATCAGGCGGTAAGACTAAATTGGCATGAACCTTACAGTACTGACACTGATGATTGGCATCATGATGATCATGTTGAAGATGATCAGATTGGATAAGGTGACTATGCTCGCCAGCGCTATGCTGCGCATGAGCATCTGTCGCGATAAAAAGCGCACGCGTGATGGTTTCACAGACCGGAGCAACCTGATATTGCTTCGGTAACAAAGGCTGTAAAAATACAGCAATCTGTAGAAACACAGCTGCAAATGCAAATAGCAGCCCCGCGCGTAAAAACACAGGCTATTCCTAAAACATGCTTATGTTGATTATAACAAAGCCCAATCAGAATTGGGCTTTGTTAGACCATTTAAATAAACTTTAAAATGATCCTAGCGTTTCACTGCCACCTTGTCTTTATTACGCTGGCGAACCAGTTTTTCCACTTTTTCACGTGCACGTTGACGTTTTAATGGTGATAAATAATCAACAAATAATTTGCCATTTAAGTGATCCATTTCATGTTGGATACACACAGCGAGAAGTCCGTCAGCATCAAGCTCAAATGCTTGACCTTGCAGATTAATTGCCTCGATTTTTACACGTGACGGACGGTCAACTTTATCGTATATTTGAGGAACTGATAGACAGCCTTCTTCGTAGGGCTGCGTTTCTTCAGTCAATGGTGTAATTTTGGGGTTAATAAACACCATCGGTTGATCTTTATCTTCAGACAGATCCATAACAATCAGCTGAATATGACGATCCACCTGAGTCGCGGCAAGTCCGATACCTGGTGCTTCATACATGGTTTCAAACATATCTGCAGCGAGCTGACGAATTTCATCAGTTACTTCTTCGACAGGTTGGGCAATGGTACGAAGACGGGGATCCGGGAAACTTAAAATAGGTAATAAGGCCATACTGCATCCTCAATTATGCCATTGATCAAAAAACCAAATGAAGGGAATGCTTCATCAAAAAAATGTGTGTAAGATCGTTATTATAACGCAACTACGCACATAATTTTAGGAATTATGATAATGAAAAAGGTTTTAAAGGGCATGCCATTTTTTAGTGCCTTGGGGTTTAAAAATCAGATGCTGGCACTTGCTATTTGTGTAGGCGTCAGTATGGGGACCATTCATTCCGCCGAGGCAGCACCTGCACGTAACGTCAATCCACCGGCATTAAAAGCCAGTGCACCGAACGTGTATGTGGTGAAAAAAGGAGATACACTTTGGGATATCTCGAAACGCTTCCTGAAAAATCCGGTACGTTGGCCGGAAATCTGGGCCAGCAACAAGCACGTCAAAAATCCACACTGGATTTTCCCGGGTGACCGCCTACTGATGTGTGATTACCAGGGCCGTCCGATTATTGGTAAAGACGAAGGTGATGGTTGTGAAGGCATTATCAGCCGTTATCTGGGTAGCACCTCCTTGCAACCTCAGATTCGGGTTGAATCGTTAAACAATACCATTCCAGTAATTCCACTAGAACATATCAAGCAGTGGTTGGAACGCTACACCCTGATGGCACCTGATTCAGTTCAAGGTACGCCATATATTCTTGGAACTGCCGATCAGCGCGTACTGGCAGGCAAAGGCCAGAAAGTCTATGTACGTGGTAACGGTCTGGAAGTTGGTCAACGCTATGCCGTGTATCGCGAAGCTGAACCGTATGTATTTACCGATGCGAATGGCAAGAAATATACGGCTGCACTCGAGCTGCAACAGGTGGCATCCGGTATTGCAGTTCGTGGCGAAGGTGATGTCACCACACTTGAACTGACAGATAGTTACAATGCTGAAGTACGTCGCGGTGATCGTGTCTTACCAGAATACGATCCAATGTTACCGACTCTGTTCTATCCGACCAATGCAGAAAATATTGCTGCCGGTGGCCAGATTGTGCGTGTATTGGGGTCAATTGGTACAGCAGCACGTCATAGTGTTGTCACCATTGACCGTGGTACGGCACATGGAGTTCAGACGGGTCATGTCTTTAGTGTGAATCAAAAAGGTGAAGTGGTCACTGATCCTAAAACTAAAGAACGTGTGCAATTGCCAGGTGAGCGTATTGGCCAAATCATGGTATTCAAAAACTTCGATCAATTAAGCTATGCCTATGTGCTAGAGAGCGAATTACCAATCAAGGTTGGTGCAGGAATTCAAGCACCTCTTTTAGATGAATAAATATTTGTCTAAATAAAAAAACTTAATAATAAGAAGACAACCCTATAGGTCTCAATATGCTGAACCCGTTATCACGCGCGCAACTGGAAACAATTACGTTATGGTATCTGGTTCAGCATTCTCTTTCGAGTTTCTATAAAATCAGTCAACATTATGCCGAACTGGCGCATGCCCTTCAGCCGGATCAAGTACCCGTCTGGCAAGCACTCGGCCTTCATGCCAATCATGTGCAGCGCTTAAAAGAGTTTTACCTCCCAGAAGCGCAGCAAAAATTTCAGCGATGTCTGCAGCAGATCCAGCAGGATAGCGATTTTATTTTGCTGCACAGCGATCCGCATTATCCTCAGCAGTTGCATCCTTATGCAGATAAACCACCGATCATTTTTGGTCAGGGTAGATCCGATACCCTGCTTCAGGCACAGATTGCCATTGTGGGCAGCCGCAAACCCAGTCCACACGGCCGGCAAGTAGCTTATGACTTTGCTTTTTATTTGAGTGAACAGGGTTTCTATATCAATAGCGGTCTGGCATACGGTATTGATGAAGCAGCGCATCGGGCTGCGTTACAGCATCAAGGCACGATTGCGGTGATGGCGACCGGACTGGATCAAACCTATCCAGCACAACATCAATCACTACGCCAGCAAATCATTGAGCACGGTGGTGCAGTAATCAGTGAGTTTCTACCAGATACGCTGCCTTTGCAGCACCATTTCCCACGGCGCA
Organism: Acinetobacter sp. 40AMC3-4; assembly: GCF_049898185.1. Lineage (GTDB taxonomy): Bacteria > Pseudomonadota > Gammaproteobacteria > Pseudomonadales > Moraxellaceae > Acinetobacter. The sequence continues at coordinate 46,878 of NZ_JAFCXG010000015.1, read as the reverse complement.
ACCGAATCGTCAGTGGTTTAAGTCTAGGTGTGATTGTGGCAGAAGCTGCATTAAAAAGTGGTTCTCTGATTACGGCTAAACTGGCAGCTGAGCAAGGTAAAACTGTGTTTGCCATTCCGGGACATATTTACAGCGAGCATTATCAGGGTTGTCACCAACTGATTCGTGAGGGTGCGATTCTGATTGATCATCCACAGCAGGTCATCGAAGAACTGGCACTGGCGACGCAATGGCAGGCTTTAGAAAATACCACCAAAACGAAAGTTACTGAAGCAACATCACAGCAAATTCCACCGCATCTGCTCAGTCTGTATAATCAGCTGGACTGGGTGGGACAGAGTTTGGATCAACTGGGAACGCAGGTTCAGCAAGAGGTATCTGCTTTGACCAGCCAACTCATGGAACTGGAGTTACTCGGTTTTTGTACCCAGCAAGCCGGCCTCTATCTACGTTGTCGGATTCTCAAATAAGGTTCACAATAGCGCTTTGTTGTTTGATATAAGGTATCCACATGATCACTACCTCTGTTGCCGAAGCAGCAGCATGGCTTAAAGATGGACAAGTCTTGGCATATCCTACAGAGGCTGTTTGGGGCTTGGGTTGCGACCCCTATAATGAACAGGCATTTCATCAGATTTTAGAATTAAAACAGCGCCCGATTGAAAAAGGCGTGATTCTGCTGGCAGCTCATCTTTCACAGGTAGAACATCTGTTGCAGGATTTAACTGAAGAAATGCGTGAAAAAGTGATTGAATCCTGGAACCATGACAGACCTGCTGATCGCGCGACCACCTGGTTACTTCCTGCAAATAAAGACATTCCTGACTGGATTAAAGGTCATCACCCTAAAGTAGCCGTCCGCGTGACCACTCACCCGCTCTGTGTCGCATTGTGTCAGGCCTTTGGCGGTTTTATCGTTTCTACCAGTGCCAACCCTGCCGGTATGGAACCTGCCCGCTCACTGCAGGATGCGATCCGCTATTTTGACCAGAATCTAAATTATCTGAATGGTGACCTCGGTTTAAGTCAGCAACCAAGCCGCATCATTGATGCAGTGACTGGCGCAATTATTCGTGACTGAGTCCTGTCTGATTTAGTCGGGACACTCAAGCCCGACTAAAGTTTTAAGACAAAAAAAAGCTCAGCCATATAGGGATGGCTGAGCATAAAAAAGGATGTGCATAAATCACATCCAGAGGGTTCAGAAAATCTCTGGGAGTCTGATAAAACAAGGATTTTCTTGCTTGATCATTCTCGATGGGCGCATTATGAAAGAAACTGAATGCGACGACAAGTACAATAAAACAATCAAATAATACATATTTTCTATTAATAGCAAACAATTTTTGAGCAATATTCAAAATATCTTGCTCTTTCTATTCTCTTTTTAAAATAAAACGATATTTTTCTATTTGTTTTAACATTTGAAAATTAGCATTTAAAAGGGGATTTCAATTAAAAAAGTTTTGATCAACCGCTCAATATTTAATCAGACAAAATTCTTAATTAGCTCTTTTAATTCCTGATTAAGCGGATCTTCCGGGATATTGAGCACAGAGGATTCCAAGTAAAATGATGCCACCGCCGATACTGTGATACATGGTCCACGCTTCACCCAGCCACAAATATGCGACTACTGCAGTAAAAACCGGCATCAGATTCATAAAAATACTGCTGCGATTGGGACCAAGTTGCTGCACAGCCATCATCCAGAATAACGGCGCGGCAATGGATGGGAAAATTCCGGCATAGATAATGCTGGCTGCATTAGCATGATTGATGCTGTCCAGACCTAAAATCAATACCAAAGGAATATGATAGAGAAAGGCCATAAAAATCTGAATATACAGGCTCACTAAGAGTGGAATCTGAATCTGCCATTTTTTCAGAAACACGCCATAACAGGCATAGAAAAATACTGCGATCAACATCAACAGATCGCCAATATAACTTTCACCAACAGTTAAAAACTGCAGGCCCTGCCCTTGTGCCATGACATACATTAAGCCAATAAAAGACAGAAGACTCCCCAGCACTGCAGCCTGTGTTGGGCCAATCCTTAAAACAAAAATACCCACGATAATGGTAAAAATAGGAATAAAGGCATTGATCAGGCCCATATTGGTTGCAGTGGTATAGTGTGCCGAACTATAAGCCAACCCCTGATAAAGCACCATTCCCAGCGCACTCAAAACAGCAAAATGCCCGAGATATGGACGGATCTCCGGCCACGCTGCTTTGACTTTGGGCAACATGAATGGAGTTAAAATCAGTAAGGCCAAGGCCCAGCGGTAGAAACTGATACTGATGGGAGAAATATAATCTGCCACATAGCGGGTGACAGTCATATTCAGAGACCAAATCAAAACTGCGGCCAGTGGTAAGGCCATGGCCCACCAGACTGCCTTTTGTTGCTGTGTCATACTTTCATCCATGAGTCGCTGGTCTTGTTATTAAGCTATGCGTATTCGCGCATCCTAGCATAATAGATTTTTCACATAATATTGAGGCAATTTGCAGCTTTAAGTAACTGAGCTCACCTGTTTTTACTTGTACTGAAAGCGAATACCCGTTAAAACAAATACCGTTCAGTCGCAATAAACAGGAAATCTAATGACTCGCTCTGTATATGACATTCCAGTCAAAACCATTGAAGGAACAGAAACCACTTTAAACCAGTACCAAGGTAAGGTTTTGCTGGTGGTTAACGTCGCATCTAAATGTGGCCTGACGCCGCAATATGAAGGCTTACAAAAACTGTATCAGGACAAAAAAGCGGAAGGTCTGGAAATTCTGGGCTTCCCTGCCAATAACTTTTTGGAACAGGAACCGGGTAGCGAAGCCGAGATTCAGGAATTCTGCTCAGTGAATTATAAAGTTGACTTCCCGCTATTTGCTAAAATCTCTGTCGCGGGTGAAGACAAGCATCCTTTATATGCCAACCTTACGCAGGCTGTACCGGAACGTATCGGTGAAGGCCCTTGGTGGAAAGATCTGGTCGATTATGGTTTAACCCCAAATCAGCCACCAGAAGTGCTCTGGAACTTTGAAAAATTCCTGATCAATAAAAATGGTGAAGTAGTGGCACGTTTTGCTCCAGATATTACTGCAGATGATCAACGGATTGTCGATGCAGTGAATGCAGAACTTGCAAAATAATTCTCGATTATTCTCATAAGCATCAAGCTTGAAATAAGTATCTATTTTCTTGGTAGATACTTATTTTTTTTATTTAAAAACGATTATTTAATTGCATTAAAATTCACCTAAAAACATTTTCAAAGTGATTGCAGGCCAAACAAGCCAATTTGGTGAGAGCAAAGTACTTCTTTACCAGCTTTTAATAATCTTTTTCTTGTTTTTGAATAGAGCAACGTTCGCAACCCAGAAGAATTGTTATGAGTTTGCAACAATCTTTTTTATCTCCATAGTTTGTCCTTATATTAAATACTACTCAAATTCCATCACCTGTATCGAGACTCTGATTCCATGTCCAAGATTCTTGCCAATGCTGTCCTTCCTTTCGCATTATTTAGCTCTGGAATTTTACTGATGGGCTGTGAACAGGCTGTCGAAGCACCGGCTGAACAGGCAGATACCACGACCTCAGATCTGGAACCAGCCTCTCAGCAACAGAGTTCAGCAGCACAAACCGAACTTAAATCGGGCAATATGTTTTATATGGTTCGTGATGTCGCCGACTTGCAGCTCAAGGCCGGCAGTTATGTAGAACAGTTAAAACAGACCCAGACCGAACTGCAAACGGCGGTCGAAGCTAAAGATACCCAGCAACTGGAGTCCACTGCGACCCAGCTACAACAGCAACTTAGCAGTTTTAATCAGGTGTTAGGCAACCTGAACTTGAAAAGTCAGGAAATTGACCAGATTCGTGACAACATTATGACCGCCAATCAGCAAGTTCTGGCTTCTCCTCTTTTAAATGGTCAGGTGGATTTCAGCCAAGTGAACTTGAAAAAGATTGAATCCCAGATGGTTAATGTGCAATCCGAAATGGTCAAACTGGCCGGCTTGCTGATCCAGAATCCAGATCAGGAATCAAAGAGCAATACTGATCAGGACAATACTTAAAATACCTAAAAATCTCATTTTGAGGCGATTGATCGAAACCCACCTTCCTCAATCGTCTTGCAGGCTATACACTGTTATGGATTATAAAAATTATATTTAGATCAAGAATTTTCATCTAATCAGATCATCAGGAGTTCAATCATGTCGAATTCAGTGCTGTATTCTGTGGTTCCAGTCACATCCCGGCTTGATCTGAAAGATCCTTTTATTTTTACCGTTCATCATCAAGATCATTATCCGCAAGGCAATGTCGAATTAGGCACAGTTTCCCCGCCACAGCAGCATGAATATGACATGTATTATGGCGAGAGTATTCCCGGCTTTCCGGAGCATCCGCATACTGGCTTTGAAACCATTACCATTGTCGAGCGCGGTTATGTCGATCATTTTGACTCGCTGGGAAACTCGGGACGTTATGGCGCGGGTGATGTGCAATGGCTGACTACCGGCAATGGGGTACAGCATTGCGAGATGTTTCCTTTAGTCCATCAGGATCAGGACAATCCTCTGGAGCTGTTTCAAATCTGGCTGAATTCCTCACCGGAACAAAAAAAGCAGCCGGCCGATTATAAAATGTTGTGGCGTGAACATATTCCACATGTATTTTCAGCCGATGCGACCGGACGTAAAGCGGAGATCCGGGTCATTTCAGGACAGTTTAAACAGACTCAGGCACTGGATCGTCCGCCACATTCATGGGCAGCCATTCCAGAGAATCAACTCAATATGTATTTAATCACTTTAAAGCCGGAAGCAGAATTAACCATTCCTGCCAGCACTGCTACTGCAACGCGTTTTTGTTATTTTTATCAAGGTAGAAGCTTGGAGCTTGAAGGACAGAAGATAGCGCCGAAGCATCTACTTGAACTCAAACCGGATGCAGATATTCAGCTCAAAGGTGGGCTGCTGGAATCACATATTTTATGGCTGGAAGGTGAACCGATCGGTGCACCAGTTGCCATGCATGGACCTTTTGTTTTGAATAGTGCGCAAGAGCTGGATACTGCTTTTCGCCGTTATCGCGAAACCCAGTTTGGTGGCTGGCCTTGGCCAAGCGCTGAACCGTCATTTCCACCAGAACATCCACGTTTCGCCAGTTATGAAGGCGGTAAACGTGAAGAATATTCAGACCAACTAGACAAAGAAACCACTAAATAGTGGCTTCTTTGACATTGGATCAGCTCATATTATTCTTTCGGGCTTTTGACAACGACTAGTTTCTTCTGCACAAACTCTCTAAAACCATCAATCGACAGTTCATGTCCATAACCGGAATTTTTGATTCCACCAAATGGCAATTCGGGCGTGGTGTCAGTAAACCAGTTGATCCAGATCATGCCGGTTTCTACCCGTGACGCCAGCTTTTTCGCCCGCTCAATATCCTGAGCATGGATCACGCCACCCAGACCATAATTGGAATCATTGGCAATTTCGACAATTTCATCATCATCCTTGGCCACATAGATTTGCGCCACCGGGCCAAAGAATTCTTCATACCAGGCTTCATTTTCACGCGTGATATTTTCCAGAATCGTTGGTGTATAGAAATTGCCTTGATGTTCTACAGCCTTACCGCCAATGACCACAGTTGCACCTTGTGCTACGGCCTTATCGACCTGCTTGGTCAGTTTTTCCAGCGCATCTTTTGAAGACAGTGGCCCTAAAGTGGTTTCAGGATCAAGCGGATCACCCAGTTTTAACTGTTCAAAGGCGTTCAGCATGCCGGCTTTGAATTGTTCGGCAATTTTTTCATGCAGAATAAATCGCTTCGCCGCCGTACATACCTGCCCGGCATTATTGACACGCGCCTGACAGCCTAACTTGATCGCGCGTTCCAGATCTGCATCATCGAGTACGATAAATACATCATTACCGCCCAGTTCCAGCGTTGATTTTTTAAGATGTTTGCCCGCCTGTTCAGCGACTGCACTGCCCGCACCTTCTGAACCTGTGAGTGCCACACCACGCACACGCTTGTCTGCAATTACTTCAGCGACCTGATCACTGCTGATAAACAGATTGGTCCAGACACCTTTGGGTGCGCCTGCATCCAAGACCAGTTGCTCAAAAGCTTCAGCACATTGCGGCACAATGCCGGCATGTTTTGCCAGAACCGGATTACCAATGGCACAGTTCGGTGCAAATACCCGCATCAGTTGATAAAATGGGAAATTCCACGGTTCTACCGCCATGATAATACCCAGTGGATGATGCTCAACCCAGGCCTCACCCAGTTCCGTTTCATAGGACACGGGCGCTAAAAACTCTTTGGCATGATCAGCATAATATTCGGCAATTTTGGCGCAGGTTTCGATTTCACCTTCACCCTGCTTGATCAGTTTCCCCATATCCTGGGTCATAAGCTTGGCCAGTTCAGCTTTTTGCGCTCGCATGTTGGTAGCCAATTTACGCAGTACTGCAATACGGATATCGACCTGCTGTGACCATTCTGACTTTAGAATTTTTTCTGCAGTATCGAGTGCATGTTGAATATCTTGATCGCTATGCGATGGGTAGTCTTTCAATTTTCGATTGGTAAATGGATTAATAGATTGATAAGCCATGGTTTTCCCTTTTTTCAATTATAAGTTTTGCCTGTTCTAAACTTCTATCGTATTAAGCTATAACAAGCGAAATCTGTTCGAATCATTTAACTTATCACTGATTTTTTTATGGCGTGTGCAGGTTTACAGATTGGTTCAAAACATTACTGAGAAAGGGTAAAAGTTATATCGAGTGGTACAAATTAAAATTTATTTAAGAATCGGAAATGTAAAACCAACACTCTCAAGATCGATACTTGCAAAAATTCCAAGCTAAAACAAATAATCTAAATCAGCTGTTTTAAGGTGATGCTAAAAATATAAATTTCAAATTTTCAGGTGTGTAGTACATTATTCTATATAGTAGAAAAAAGAAAATTCATAATGAGTCAAATACCATCTAATATCATTCAAACAGCAGAAAACTATTTTGATAATACAGTTTTAGAAACGACTGATACTATTTTTCAAGAAATTTTAAAAGCTTTTCCAATAGCATCTTCAGGTTTAGCGATTTATAAAGTTTTCAGAAGCTATAACGAAAAGCAAAAATTAAAAAATATCCTGGAATTTATAAAGGAAGGTGAAAAGTTAGCATCAGGAACATTACTAAAAATCTTCAAGAATCAAAACAACTTAGAAATAGGTGGTGAATTACTCAATGCTTTAGATAAAGTCTATTTAATCCATCAATCTAAAATGCTCGCTCGTTTAGCTCTTTTATATGATGCGAAAGAAATAAATCGTGAAAATTTTTTAAGATATGCTCATATTATTCCTCAATTTACATCGTTTTTATTAGAAGGGTTAGAAAAAGCCTACTTATCATTTGAAATGAACAAATCCAAGAAGGATTACTACCTTACGAATAATGAATGTAACTTTTCAGCATCTGAATTAGAAAAGTTTGGTTTTTTGTACGTAGTAGCTACATTTGGTTCTGGCAATAATTATGGTAGAGAAAAAGACTTAATCTTTTTTTATGAACACATATATAAAAACAAACATGATAAGAACCTATGAACTATAAAAAAACCACCCTTTCGGGTGGTTTTTTCAATCTCAAACCGTCTCTTATTGAGCGCGGTTTTTGATTTTGCGGATCGTTTCCAACTGTGCAGCAGTTTCTGCAAGAGCAGCCAAAGCAGCAGCAGCGTCCAAATCGCTCTTTTGATTCGCAAGCAATGCTTCAGCGTGTTTACGCGCTTCAACAATAGCTGCTTCATCTAAGTTTTCTGCACGGACTGCAGTATCTGCAAGAACCGTAACAACATGCGGTTGAACTTCTAGAACACCACCAGATACATAGATCAACTCTTCTGTACCGTTTTCCAAAATAACGCGGATCGCGCCAGGTTGGAGCAAAGTTACCAGCGGAGCATGGCCAGGCATAATACCCAACTCACCGCCAGCACCTTTTGCAATTAGCATAGTTATAGTGCCTGAGTACAAAGACTCCTGAACACTTACAACATCACATTGCATAGTCGCCATGAGAATCTCCTAAATTAGAGTAGCTAATTAAAGTTTCTCGGCTTTAGCAATAACTTCGTCAATACCACCAACCATGTAGAACGCTTGTTCTGGGATGTGATCGTATTCACCAGCTAGAAGACCTTTAAAGCCACGAATCGTTTCTTTAAGAGATACTAATTTACCAGGAGCACCAGTAAATACTTCAGCTACGTGGAACGGTTGAGAGAAGAAACGCTGGATTTTACGCGCACGGTAAACAACCAGTTTATCTTCTTCAGCAAGCTCGTCCATACCAAGAATCGCGATGATGTCTTTAAGCTCTTTATAACGTTGCAATACGTTCTGTACAGAACGTGCAATTTCATAATGCTCTTGACCAACAACTAACGGATCTAACTGGCGTGAAGTTGAGTCTAGTGGATCGATCGCTGGGTAAATACCACTCGACGCGATGTCACGGCTCAATACAACAGTTGCGTCTAAGTGAGCAAACGTTGTAGCAGGCGATGGATCTGTTAAGTCATCGGCAGGTACGTATACCGCTTGGATTGACGTAATAGAACCAGACTTAGTCGATGTAATACGTTCTTGAAGAACACCCATCTCTTCTGCAAGTGTAGGCTGGTAACCTACTGCAGATGGCATACGACCTAGAAGTGCTGATACTTCAGTACCCGCTAGTGTATAACGATAAATGTTATCTACAAACAATAGTACGTCACGGCCTTTACCGTTTTCGTCTTTCTCGTCACGGAAATATTCAGCCATAGTAAGACCAGTCAACGCTACGCGTAAACGGTTACCCGGTGGCTCGTTCATCTGACCGTAGACCATTGCTACTTTGTCTAGAACGTTAGAATCTTTCATTTCGTGATAGAAGTCGTTACCTTCACGAGTACGCTCACCAACACCAGCAAACACAGATAAACCTGAGTGAGCTTTCGCGATGTTGTTGATCAACTCCATCATGTTTACAGTTTTACCAACACCGGCACCACCGAACAGACCAACTTTACCACCTTTCGCGAACGGGCAAAGTAAGTCGATGACTTTAATACCAGTTTCTAAAAGGTCAGTAGAAGCCGCTTGTTCTGCATAAGAAGGCGCTTGACGGTGAATTGGTAAACGCGCTTCAGTCGCAACAGGACCAGCTTCGTCGATCGGGCGACCAAGAACGTCCATGATACGGCCTAGAGTCGCTGTACCTACTGGTACAGAAATCGGCGCGTTAGTGTTAGTTACGTTCAAACCACGCTTAAGGCCTTCAGTAGAACCCATTGCAATAGTACGAACTACGCCATCACCAAGCTGTTGCTGAACTTCTAAAGTAGTTTCAGTACCATCTACTTGGAGAGCGTCATAGATCTTAGGAACGCTGTTGCGTTCAAACTCGACGTCGATAACCGCGCCGATGATCTGAATGATACGACCGCTATTCATTGCTGTCTCCTCAATTCAAAATAATGTTAAACGGCAGCGGCACCACCAACGATCTCAGAAATTTCCTGAGTAATCGCGGCTTGACGCAGCTTGTTATAAATAAGTTGCAGGCTCTTAATGATCTCGCCTGCGTTGTCTGTCGCTGCTTTCATAGCGACCATACGTGCAGACTGCTCACATGCGATGTTTTCAATCACACCTTGATACACCACAGACTCGATATAGCGAACCAACAAGCCATTTAAAAGCTCTTCAGCTTCAGGCTCGTAGATGTAATCCCAACCGTATTGACGGTTCAGATTCTTGTCCTCTTCAGCAGCAGCCAAAGGAACAAGTTGTTCGATTTTTTGATTTTGAGTCATGGCATTGACAAAGCCGTTTGACACTAGATAAATACGATCTAACTCGCCTTTATCATAAGCATCCAACATCACCTGTACAGAACCAGATAACTGCTCAAGACTTGGGGCATCGCCGACTTGCGTCGTCGCACCAAGCACTTTACCGCCGTAGTTTTTAAAAAACGAAACCGCTTTTTGACCAATTAAAGCAAATTGAACTTCAATTGACTGCTCTTGTTGCTGTTGAACGTGTTTAACCACTTTCTTGAACAGGTTAATGTTCAAACCACCAGCAAGGCCACGATCTGAAGACACAATGATATAGCCAACGCGCTTAACCGGGCGTTCAACCATATAACGGTGTTTGTATTCAGGATTCGCTTGGACCAAATGAGCAATTACACGGTGCATATTTTCGGCATACGGACGGCCTTGAGCCATGCGCTCTTGCGCACGACGCATCTTAGAAGCTGCTACCATTTGCATCGCTCGAGTAATCTTCTGCGTGCTCTTGATACTAGCTACTTTGGCGCGAATTTCTTTTAAATTTGCCATACGCTTAACCTAGTATTCGAAAGCCCTTGCGAGCTTCCGAAGGTTGATTCCGTGAACCAAACCGACACTAAATTCAACAGAGGTTGAAATTAGTAAGTTTGAGTCGCTTTAAAGCTTTCAATACCTGCTTTGATTGCAGCTTCGATGTCTTTGTTGTAATCACCAGAGGCATCGATTTGTTGCATTAACGCAGCATGTTCTGAACGGAAGTAAGAAATTAACGCAGCATCAAAGTCTACGATTTTCTTAACGTCTACGTCAGCCATGTAGCCTTCGTTAGATGCATAAATTGAAACAGCTTGGTCAGCAATTGAGTATGGAGCATATTGTTTTTGCTTCATTAACTCAGTTACACGTTGACCATGTTCAAGTTGCTTACGAGTTGCTTCGTCAAGATCAGAAGCGAACTGAGCAAATGCTGCCAATTCACGGTATTGCGCCAAAGCAGTACGGATACCACCAGACAATTTCTTGATGATCTTAGTTTGCGCTGAACCACCAACACGAGATACAGAGATACCCGCGTTCACAGCAGGACGAATACCTGCGTTGAATAATGATGTTTCAAGGAAGATCTGACCATCAGTAATCGAAATTACGTTGGTTGGTACGAATGCAGATACGTCACCCGCTTGAGTTTCAATAATCGGCAATGCAGTTAATGAACCAGTTTGGCCTTTAACTTCACCGTTAGTGAATTTCTCAACGTAGTCAGCAGATACACGAGAAGCACGTTCAAGTAGACGCGAGTGTAGATAGAACACGTCACCTGGATACGCTTCACGACCTGGTGGACGGCGTAAAAGCAATGAAATTTGACGGTAAGCAACAGCTTGCTTAGACAAGTCATCATAAATGATTAACGCATCTTCACCGCGGTCACGGAAGTATTCGCCCATTGTACAGCCAGAATACGGAGCTAGATACAGCATTGCTGCTGGATCAGCTGCAGCTGCAGCTACAACAGTTGTATACGCCATAGCGCCAGTTTCTTCTAGCTTGCGTACCACGTTAGCGATAGTCGATTGTTTTTGACCGATTGCTACGTATACACATTTAATGCCAGAGTTTTTCTGAGCGATGATCGCGTCGATCGCCATTGCTGTTTTACCAGTTTGACGGTCACCAATGATCAACTCACGTTGACCACGGCCTACAGGGATCATTGTATCTACTGATTTATAACCAGTTTGTACAGGTTGATCCACTGATTGACGCCAAATTACGCCTGGTGCTACTTTTTCAACAGCATCAGTTAATTTTGCATCAATAGGGCCTTTACCATCAATCGGGTTACCCAAAGCATCTACTACACGGCCTAAAAGTTCTGGACCAACCGGAACTTCTAATACACGACCTGTGCAACGCGCTTTTTGACCTTCTTGAAGGCTTAAGTAGTTACCTAAAACAACGACGCCCACTGAATCCTGTTCTAGGTTCAGTGCCATACCGTAAAGGCCGCCGTCGAATTCGATCATTTCACCGTACATAGCGTCAGCTAAGCCGTGAATACGCACAATACCGTCGGAAACCATAACAATGGTTCCTTCGTTCTTAGCGGTTGCGCTGGTGTCCAGATCGCCGATACGCTGTTTAATGAGCGCACTGATCTCGGATGGATTCAGTTGTTGCATTGCGCTATACCTCAATCTTTTTAAAGTTCAGTCTTCTAAATGCAATTAAGCAAGAAGACGAGTACGCATTTTTTCAAGCTTGTTAAGCGCAGAATCATCTATCACTTGGTCGCCTGCACGAATAACTACACCAGCAATCAGCGCTGGGTTAACTTCTACAGAAACATTTACGGCAGCTTCGAATTTTTTCTCTAATGCATGCGCAAGTAATTGTTCCTGTACAGAAGTCAATGGGAATGCAGATTCAATCACTACATCCACAGTATTGTTATTCTGTGATTTAAGCTGCTCATATTCTGCTGCAATCTCAGGAAGAAGAACCAAACGGTTATTCTCTGCAAGCAATGTCAGGAAGTTAGACACTGCTGCAGTTTGGTCTTCACCTAAAACTTTCGCAAAAAGAGCCACCTGCTCAGCAGGTGTAAGCTCAGGGCGATTTAGATAAGCTGAAAATGCTTCGTCTTGCACCGCAGCACTGAGCAATTCAAGTGCTGTTGACCAAGAGTCAGTTGCACTTTGCTCAGAAGCGTAAGCAAATGCTGCTTTAGCGTATGGGCGTGCCAACGTCAAGAGTTCAGCCATAATCCGCCTCTCTTAAAGTTTAGCAGCCAGCTGAGTCAGCATGGCATTGTGAGCTTCTGCATCAACTTGCTGGCTAAGAATTTTCTCAGCACCAGTTACTGCAAGAGCAGCCACTTGTTGACGCAATTCTTCGCGAGCAGCATTGATTTCAGTATCAACAGCTTCTTTAGCCTGTTGACGAATACGCTCACCTTCAGCCGCAGCTTGGGTACGCGCTTCTTCGATCAATTGTGCACCACGACGGTTCGCTTGTTCGATCAATTGAGCCGCTTGTGCTTTTGCCGCGTCTAACTCAGCTTTCACTTGTGCTTGCGCATCTGCAAGGTCAGCCTTCGCTTTTTCAGCAGCATTTAAGCCATCAGCGATTTTACGCTGACGTTCACTAATCGCATTGATTAGTGGTGGCCATACAAACTTCATGCAGAATGCGACAAAAATCGCAAACGCAATCGCTTGGCCAAACAATGTGAGGTTGATATTCATTGCAAATTCCTCAAATAGTGAATTTCGGAATTAAGCTGATTAACCTACAAATGGATTAGCGAAGATGAAGAACAAGCCAATACCAACACCGATCATAGGCACAGCATCAAGAAGACCCGCGATTAAGAACATACGAGTTTGAAGTTGTGGAGCCAATTCTGGTTGACGAGCTACAGCTTCAAGGAAACGGCCGCCTAGAAGACCAAAACCAATCGCAGTACCTAAAGCACCGAAAGCGATCAAGATAGCAGATGCAATTGCAACTAGACCTAAAGTGAGTTCCATGATAATTCCTCAGAGGTTAGGTTTTATACCAAATTAAGTTAAAAAATTGTGTGCCCAACCATCCGTTGACAGTTAGGCAATACCATTAATGCTTTTCGCTTGCCATACTCATGTACACGATAGTCAACATCATGAAAATGAATGCTTGTAGCGTAATAATCAAAATGTGGAAAATCGCCCAAGGCACAGACAACGCCCACTGGATCCAGAACGGTAATAACGCGATAAGAATGAAGATTAACTCACCCGCATACATGTTACCGAACAGTCGTAGAGCCAATGAAACTGGTCGCGCCAAGAAAGTAGTCAATTCCAACAATAAGTTGAATGGAATTAAAAGCACTTTAGCAACTGGATTACTTGGGTTAAATGGGTTCAGTGCTAACTCACCAACGAAGCCGCCAACACCTTTCTCACGAATACTATAGAAAATAATTAAGAAGAATACAGAAATAGACATACCGAGGGTAATGTTTGGATCTGTAGTCGGAACAATTTTAAAGTAAACCTGATGAGGGTCTACACCCAGCATAGAAGCAATCGCGTGTTGAGCTACATAAGGAATAAAGTCAACAGGGATCAAATCCATCAAGTTCATGAGGAAAATCCACACGAAAATGGTTAATGCTAAGGGTGCAATTAATCGAGACTTCCCGTGGAAGGTATCACGTACACTTGAATCTACAAACTCGATAATCATTTCAATTGCAGACTGGAACTTGGTAGGAACACCAGCATTAGCCGCTTTCGCAACCAACCAGAACAACAAACAGAAAATCAGACCCAGTCCGATAGACCAACCCATTGAATCCAAGTGAATAGCAGTGAACCCCATCTGTTGAGCTTCAGCACCGCTCTCGGCCAATTTCCACGTACCGTCCGGCATTTTGCCATAGGTCATGTTGGTCAAGTGATGCTTGATATACTCGGTCGAAGTAAGGGCATGTTCTTCAGCAGCCATAAATCACACCTGGTCAATGTCAAAAAACTAATAGAACAAACGAATATCGCGTGCTGCTTGATATCTCGCCTGCTCCTGAAAAACTTTTCAATTTCTTGTTGTGCTTATACTCATTTTTGTAGACGTGACGCCCAAAACGGAGCGACCCACGACATGGCTTGAACAAGTATAAAACCACAAAACAACGCCACCGCTGACAACGGTTTAACATTGCTTAAAATTAAAATGAAACCAACAATCACAATGGCAAACTTTCCCATCAAGCCTTTATACATGTTCGAAAGAACTTGTTTAGACGCGCGGGCTCCTGCTGCTCGAAACGATTGCCACGAAAAATAACAAGTCGCGAGCCAACATACCAGTGCACCTAATGCTGCACTCAAGGCTGCGGTTGAGTCTTTCACGACCCAGCCGATCAAGGCTGAAACAGGGATCATACAGGCTTGCAGGAGGACCAAAGCTTTCGCTAATCGTCGGTCAATCAAGCGACTAGTTCGGCTCATTATTTATTCACTCACAGCAATCATGCTTGACAAGTTTAACAGGTGATTATTTTTAATCGCAGGCATTATAGAGTTACACCCCTGAACATGCAATCTTTTCCCGACCTTAGTCGTGTTTTTTTAAATCGGGCCACTGCTGTTAAACTAATCAAAATCTGTCTATTTTTTAAACCATTAGCGTGCATTTAGTACACATTTCTGGGTTTCTGTAGCCAATTGCTGCCAAGCCTGCACAAAGTCCCTTGCCCCGCTCATGCTTTCATCGACATGCTGGAACAGTACCGGATTGAGTTTGCGGTACTGGTTTTCACTGGCATGACCTTCGGCCAGCAGACACATTTTGCGCTGTGGACGATGATCCTGTAAAAACTTGATTTGGGCTACGGTTGGCGAAACATGTGGATCATCGGTCAGCGCCCCCATGAATTTTAAATTGAGTGGGCGCTCAAGATACTGGTAGGCATCGTGATAAGACCAATAAGGTTTGGCCTTGTTGCTTGAACTATAACGCTGGGCCGTAGCAAACATGTTTTGTGCAAAGTCACGGGCATTTTTCCAGTAGCGTTCACGATGCTCCGGCAGTTGCTGCGAACGTAGCGCCGCAATAAAGAAACCTATCCGTACCGCATTATTCGGATCGAGCCAGACATGCGTGTCTACCGTATTTTTTAAGGCCTCGCCACGCGGATTACGCATCGGCAAGGTAGTCAAAATTCCGGAGTCTAAAAGTGCGATACCTTTATTACTTTCATTCAGCACTTTCGCCAAGGGTGCTTCATGCGCCTGACCCAGCCAGATCACCAGACCTGCATTCTGAATAGTTTTTCGATGCGCCGGAGTCAGACTCACATCATGTCCACTTTGGTTGGCCAGCAATAAAGTCGGCTGTTCCACACCTTGGGTAATTTTCTTGGCAATCAGATGGATCGGCTGCGTAGACACCACCAGACTTTGTGACCAACTGAGTGTACTGAACAATGCGAGCAGACTGATTGCAAGAAGACGGAACATGAGTAGAAATCACTTAAAAACGATAAAATCAGGAAGTGTTATAATATAACAAAAATACAAAAATACCTATGCCCAATCGAAACTCAGAACGCTTCATGTTAAGATTTGAAATCTATTAATTTTCAGTTTCGCACTTGAGGTGAACTATGGGTTCCTGTTCGCACGAACACCACAACGCATTGCACGGCGTGCACGACCATCCCAATGTCGCACAACGTCTTGCTGAAGCGGAAAGTCTTTGTGCAGCAAGCGGCGCACGCCTTACGCCTTTACGTAAAGAAGTGCTGGAACTCATTCTGAATGCGCATGGCCCGATGGGCGCCTATGATCTGCTGGCACAAATGAAAAATGCCAGCGATCGTCCTGCAGCCCCACCAACGGTGTATCGCACTCTGGATTTTTTATTAAGCAAAGGGCTGATTCATCGCCTGACCTCGATCAATGCCTATATTCCCTGTTGCCATCCGCGTGAAGGTCATCAGGCTGCTTTTTTAATCTGTACCGAATGTAAAGCCGTGAAAGAAGCGTCGGCTCAGGGCCTGCTCAATCAACTCGATGCACTGGCAAGCTCGGACGACTTCACGGCACATCACAGCATTATCGAAATTTCAGGAATTTGTCAGCAGTGCCGCAACAAAGCTTAAGTGCCTCTCCCCTGATTCAGCTCTCCAAGATCTGGGTCAAAATCGATGAGCGCGATATCCTAAAAGCCATTGATTTCTCATTACAAGAGAAAGAAATTGTCACACTGATTGGTCCCAATGGTGCTGGTAAATCGACCTTAATTAAAGTCATGCTGGGCATACTAAAACCACAATCGGGTGAGATCAAAACTGCGCGCAAACTCAAATTCTCTTATGTGCCACAGAAATTTAATCCATCATATAGCTTGCCGCTACGAGTGAAAGATTTATTGGCACTAGAAAAATGCCCGTCCCAGATTAAAACTGAAATTATCCGGGATACTGGTATTAGTAAACTGCAAGATTCTAAAGTTCAGCAGTTGTCTGGCGGTGAACGTCAGCGGGTGCTACTGGCCCGCGCCTTATTACGCCAGCCGGACATTTTAGTTCTCGACGAACCGATGCAGGGTCTAGACATCCAGTCCGAAGCTGAACTGTATGAATATGTGCGTAACTTGCCGGAAAAATATGGCTGTGCCGTACTGATGGTTTCACATGACTTGCAATGGGTGATGCAAGGTACGACTCGTGTGGTCTGCTTGAATAAGCATATCTGTTGTAGCGGGCTGCCGGAAAGTGTGCAGCAACATCCCGAATATCAGGCAATTTTTGGCACTAACCGGGTATTCTACCAGCATCATCATGATCATTGTGCGCATGGTGATTCTGCCACACCCTGTCAGCATGATTCGCGTCCTCATATTCACCCCGAGCCGGAAGCTTAAACCATGATGGATTGGTTACAACTCCTTTTACCTGCATGGATCATGGGAACGCTATTGGTATTTCTGACTGCACCGCTGGGCTGTCTCATGCTCTGGCGGCGTATGTCATTTTTTGCCGATACCATGGCACACGGTACTTTACTCGGTGTTGCCATTGCTGGAGCTTTAAGTTTACCGCTGTGGATGGGAGTCACTTTTATTGCCTTATTATTGGTCGGGATTTTGTGGGTACTGCATGACCCACGCCTGCCGAATGATGCCTTGCTGGCCTTATGTTCAGCAACACTGCTTTGCTCGGGATTATTGTTCATTCAGCATTTACCGAGTTTAAGACCGGAACTTCTCAGCTATCTATTTGGTGATCTACTGACGATTTCTTGGGCGGACTTACCCACCTTTGCTATCGTGATTATTCTGGCCTTAGCCGTTCTCTATAAAAGCTGGCAAGCGCAGATTCAAATCGCAATTGATCCGGACATGGCGGTCAGTGAAGGTGTAAATGCCAAATGGCAACGCCTGATCTTTATGTTGTTATTGGCATTGTTTACCGTGCTTGCCCTGAAAGCAGTCGGTTCACTCTTGATGGGGGCATTACTGGTGATCCCTGCCCTGACTGCACGATTACTTGCACATTCACCAAAACAAATGGTGATCTGGGCATTTGTGATTGCGCAAATTGGGGTGACCGTGGGTCTGTGGTCGAGTGCCGGTCTCAATACTTCGACTGGTTTAACCATTGTCCTGACCATGGCAGTGCTGTTTGCACTGATCTTCTGTGTGCAAAAGTTTAAAAAGCTGGCTTAATCTTTCTTTTAAATCATGATGATTTTCTAATGATCTATTCCGCCTCTCTCCTTTAAGGAGAGAGCAAACACTCTTTATTGATGCACCAAACTCAATAAAAATGCAGCGCCTGCAAATAAACCGGCAAAAGTCCGGTTCATGACTTTTTGTTGTTTCGGTGATTTTAGTAGCCTTAAAACTTTAGCAGCCAATCCGGTATAACCCGCCATCACAATCAGATCAATCGTCACCATTGTCGCAGCCATAATCAAATACTGAATCCATTGAGGCTTGGACAAATCCAGAAATTGCGGCAAGACGGCCAGTAAAAATACGATGGCTTTAGGATTACTGATATTAACCAAGAAACCATGCAATACCAGTTTCCCTCTCGATTTTCGCGCCAATTCATGTTTAATTTCGATAGATTGTGCAGGTGCTTTCCACTGCAAAATAGCCAAATACAATAAATAGCCGACACCAAACCATTTCACCACTAAAAATGCCCACGGGGTTGTCGCAAACAAAACTCCCACGCCTGCCGCAACCACTGCAATCTGCACCAATAACGCCAGTTGCAGACCCAGCGCATTCCAGTAACCATGCCGAAAACCATAATTCAATCCGCTCGACATCGATGCAATTGCACCAGCGCCCGGAGACACACTAATCACCCAGCAGGCCAGCATATAGGCAAACCACATTTGATAGGACATGGATATTTAACTCAGCAAAACTTGCCCAATATTATATGAATTTTCTAATAAAATCAGGCTAAAAACCTGCTTAAATATAAGGCATTGCACTATTCACTCTGTCTAGCTTCAGGCACAATATGTACATTAAAAACAGGATCTATCCTTACAGGAGCCATGAATGACAGCCCAATCGGTAATCTTGCCACTTCCTTCAGATCATGCCCGTTTTATTGTTTTACGTCTTAAAGATTTGAGTATTGAACAATTAAAAGAACAACTCGAACATCTTTTTACTTCGCGTGATCGTCTTATTACGCAACATCCTCAAGCACAAATTAAAACGGCAGTGGCTTTTGGTCCTGAACTGTGGGCAAAACTTTATGATCAAGCTCCTGCAGGATTTAAACAGCTTGCACCTATTCAGGGTTCATTCGAAATGCCCGTGGTTCCAGCAGATGTACTGATTCATATTGCCAGTGCCCGTGCTGATATCTGTTTTGCGCTCAGTCAGGCTTTTTTTGAAGGTATTCAGGCCCAGGTTCAGGTACTGGATGAGCGGGTATGCTTCCGATATTTTGATGGTCGTGACATTACTGGCTTTATTGATGGGACTGAAAATCCGCAATTCCCGGATGATCGTGCTGAAGTCGCATTATTAGGTGAAGATTCAGGTATTTTCCAAGATGGTTCATTTATTTTTGCCCAGCGTTACGCGCATAACCTGGAAAAATGGAAAAAGCTAAAAGTTGATACTCAGGAACAGGTTATGGGTCGCACCAAGCTTGAATCCATTGAATTGGATGATGAAGTCAAACCTGAAAATGCGCACGTGGCACGTACTGTAGTTGAAGATGAAGAAGGTGAAGAAATGGAAATCCTGCGTCACTCCTTGCCATATGGTGACGGACGTGGCGACCAGGGTCTATTCTTTATTGCCTACACCAAAGACCTGAAAATTATTGATGCTATGTTAGAACGTATGTTCGGTACATCTGGTGATGGAATTCATGACCGCCTGCTGCATTTTGTAACACCTCTGGATGGTGCCTATTACTTTGCACCGAGTGAGGAGTTACTGGAAGAGGTTTTGTAAATTCACTTTAAAATTAAGCATAAATCTTATTTCGATTTATGCTTTTTAACTAAGATTAAAATAGAATTTAAAGAGTTATAAGCAACTTATATTATCTATATGTATGTTACTTTTATTAAAAATAGTAGTCTTCTTGGTTCTTAAATTTTTATATTCGACATCATATAAAAGATAACCTTGTGACATAAAAGTATAATACCCAGTAATTTCTCCATTAATGATTTCATTCATTGTTCTATAGACTTCAGGCTTAGCATTATCACCCATATCGACATTTTTTTCTTTTATAGGTCTTGATATTTTAATATTTTTCAAATAGGGATAATATTTTACAAAATTAATATCAGGATACTTACTAGAAACTAACAAAATAGATTTCTTTTCACTTATCAGACAATAATATTCATCATTTGATTGTGCGCTTGTACATACCACTAGAGCAAAAAAAATAAGTATAATTTTTTTCATAATTCTTTTAACCTCTTTTTAGCTAATGTTATTGCAGAATTCGCACTATAACCATACCTCTTTCTGCCAACTTTGTTCCCTTTCTTATCTTGTTTATAACCAAAAGGATAATCTTTGTCTTTACACATTTCTAGAAATCTTGAGTATCCTTTTTTTGACTCATTAGAGTTTTTTAATTTTCCTTTTTTGTAACCAGCAGGATCACTCCATAAACCCCATCCAAAGCATTCACCAATTTTATTAAAATAAATATAACTATTTTCAAATTTCGTATAATTATCAAGATTATCAACTATTTTCTTATCTAAATTTAAACAGGTTTTTATATTAAGAGCGATTACAGCTCTTTTATAGTATTTCTCTCTATCATCAAATCCGTTATATCCGCCATTAATTAAAGCACAAGTTGCTATTAAATCATTATTAATGGCATGAGGACTCAAATTGCCAGCTTTAGAATGATGCCAATACCATACTGCAGAACCTACAGCATGTTTTTTTTCTTTAGCAATTCTATGTTTATTATTTCCTAAAAAGTTTTCATTCACTGCTAACCCATAAAGCTCATAATTATTTTTATAGGTTAATTGCATTAAGCCACGTCCTTTATAGCCATCATAAACTTCACTTTCAGATTTACCACCTAATCCTTCTTCTAGCAAAGAATAACTTGCAGTTTCATGTAATGTGTGTGCTATAAAATGAGCCTTTTCAAGACAATTAATCATATTAAGTTTTTTAAATTGTTCATTTAAATCATTAAGAAAGCTTATAGCTGTGGCACTAGTTGTTATTTTTTTAAATTCTTCTGCTGAAATATCCCTATTACAGACACATTTACTTATTTTTAAATTTTTCTCTATTCTTGGCTTATTTAGTACAGTTCGACCTACCGTTAAGTCCACATCTAATTTCATTTTTATGGCATCTTCTTTAATTCTTTTTACCACATGAGTTTTCGGTTCCAAGGGATTACCATCAGGTTTAAATACCGTGATCTGTATTTTTTCTCCAATCATGCTTGGAAATGAAAATTTACCATCAGAGGTATTTGAAATTTTGGTTATCTTATTTCCTAGATAAAGTATCTCGATCTTTGTATTTTCAACGATATAACTATTTCCTTCTCTATCTAGAAGTTGGATATTTGATTCACTTTTAAAGTTTTCGCAGGGTTCGTCTAATTTAATTATTTGTGGTATTTGAGAGCCATGCTCAGAGTTAACAGCACCTTTTAGAGCAAACTCATCATTTGAAGTCAAAACTAGAATTTCAATATCTCGATTAGGTGAAGATACCACCTCTACAATGCCCTGCTCATTGGTATGACGTTCAAATGAACTTTGTTTTCCTTTAGGGCGAGATTTTACCGGGAAACTCGTTAATATTTTCTCATTGCAGTCTATTATTTTAAATAAAGTCGTAACTATACCTTTTGTAGTAGGCATCACTTTTTCTTTATGATACTCCTCTATACTTTTAGGCAAGGATACTTTTACAGGATTCTTTCTAGAAGAAATGATTGAAGAATCAATCGTTTTAATAACGATATAATCTTCCACATTAGGTGGCTTAGCTAAAATTTCCACAGTTCGATTTGGTGAACCCTGAAATATAAATAAACCATCTTTATCTGTTTTATTTGTATTTTCTCTCGATGAACCTTTATAGCGTGATTTAACTTTTAAATTAATGACATATTTTCCTGAAGCATCATAAATTTTTGATGTTATGGTAACTAAATTGCTCATCATTCGACATCCTCTTCAGTATATACATCATCCTCTAAATCCCTTTCTTCTATCTCATACAATAGTTCATCAATACTTTCATTATCTAAGTCTTGAATGAGATGAGTTTGTAAAGAATTAAATCCTAAAGCCACGAAATCTGTGGGTTGAGAGGTATAGAATCTTAAAGTACTTAATTGATTATTTTCATTTAATACAGACTTCTTAGTTTTAATTAAGTTCCCATCCAACTTATTTAGAATAAAAATTTCTTTTTCTCCTGCAGACTGGTTAGTCCACTGATAGTTAATTTTATTACTGAATAATGTTTTCATTTTTGGAAGATTTATTTTTTGTTCAATAATATTTTGACCTTTCGTAAACAGATGCTGCCCGGCCTTACACTCAAATTTCCCACCAGTTGTGACCATTACTCCACCACCATTGATCTTAATTTGAGACCCTCCAGCGGTCAGTACGATCTCCTTCGGACTGGTGATTTCGATCTTGTCTTCAGTCGAAATAAGCTTGATTACCTTGCGGGCAATCGCTTCAATTGCATCATCTTGGGCTTGTATTTCAATTTTGCCTTGAGCTGCATAGACACTTACGCCTTCTTGAGCAGCGAACAAACTGATCCGGTCCTGTGCATGAGCAACTAAAGATTTCTGTGTGGAAAAATGAATATTGTCCCCGGCACTCTGATTGATTTGCTGATCAGCGGATAAATGAATATTTTCCTTTGTGCTCAGTGCAATCGATTGGGGTGCGGTTAACAGCATCACCGCCTGTTTAAATGCAGTAGCTTTGCCCCGGTCTTCAGCTTCAATCTGATTCAGAAACTGTTTTAAACTATCAAAAAATTCCAATGGATCAGCCTGCTGTTTTTCTGCAATATCACTCAAGGCTTTACTATGATTGAGATTCGATTCAAGCTGTTCTTTGGCTGAGTCAGCATCCAGGTGATTGCCTGCGGCTGACTCTTGCCCATAAGTGGAAATCAGCAAGCCTTTCCCTGCACGTATGGCACCCCAATGATCCGTTCTTAACTCAAAACCTTCTCCCCGACCTTCGCTGCTTTCACTTTCTTTGGGGTGGCTTAGATTTCCCAGATTGAGCTGGCTGGCTGCATGACTACTTTGCAGCTGTACACTGATCTGTCCAGTCGTATCATCAAAACGCAACTGGTTAAAGCCCTCACCATCGACCTCCTGAGAACGGATGCCACTGAGTTTTTTGGTCGCAGGAAGTTCTCCTTTTGCATCAAACATGGTCGGATGCCGTTCTGCTTCATGAATCCGTCCCACCACAAAGGGCCGGTCGATATCACCTTCAAAGAAGTCAATCACTACAATTTCGCCAATTCGCGGATGCAACCTGATGCCATAGCCCTCACCCGCCCAAGGGGTCAAAACATCCACCCAGGCAGAATCACTATCATTGTCATTGCTGCCTGCACCGCCATCATGCTGATGATCCTCACTCCGGGTAAATAGAAAACGAACTTTCACCCGCCCCCATGCATCGACATGAATCGTTTCACCTTCAGGTCCGACCACTCGAGCCCGTTGCGGATATGCAGCAGGCCGATGAATGAAGGGGTGGTACTCAGGAACAACCGGGATTTCACGGCGCACCATCTGTAGTTCATTGGCCTGTCGTTCCTCCTGTGTCATCTGCCAGCCGCTCTTCTCAAGCAAACTGTCCAGCTGAGATAAGATATCTTTGGGTAAATTGTTCTGGTTATAAAACCGCTTAGCTAAAATCAGAAATTCACGTTGATGGGCAGGATGCTGATCAATTTCAGGATGCTGTTGCAGTTCAAACCAGTATCCAACCTGAGCATCTCGTACGCTGCTACTGGCTTTAAAATATTTAGACTGCAAAGCATGATAGTCACTGAGCTGCTGATTGAGTCGATCCAGTTGGGCTATACCAGATGCTGTCACCTGATCCTCATGATTTAAGTCGCCGGTCCAGGCCGGACTGATGTTCCACGCATCTTCAAGCTGAAGAGTGGCATTTGCGTGAATATCACTTTGCTGATGATTACTGAATAAAGGCTGGCTTTGATCTTGAGCAAGTTGCTGGGCATGCCAGCGCTGGGTTTGGGTACTATTCGGATTGAGCTGACGTACCGCAATCAGACTGGTCAATGTGTCCAGCTGTTCGGTGGCATGACTGCGATGAAACCGGATGGAACGGCGTTTTAAAGCTGAAAAATATTGGGAATGATCTACCAGTTTTAAAAACTGAGCTTGAATCTCGCTGGCTGATACAGGCACAGTTAATTGCTTTTCATCGATCAGCCAGTTAATTCCTTCGCTACGCCATAAACGGGTCAGAAAATCATAATCCGATTCATTAGATTGCATCACAAAAGGCCGGACATCATAGTCCCGGCTGAGTCCTGTCAAATCCAGGCTGAGACTGACCGCGAATAATGCACTTCTGTTTTGCCATTCACTGAACAGGATTTCACTGATCTCGCGCACCGTCTTGTTCATAAAAACCCGACTGTTACGGCGCTTCTGCCAGAGTGCAGTCGCGTCATTCAGCGTCAGTTTATACAGGGTCAAAGCTCCATCATTCTGTCCTTGGCTGGCTGCAGTAATAATGCCCGTAGTCCGGAAAAGTTCACCCCGGTCTGTGACCTGATCAATGGCCACCCGACAGCCGATAAACTGTTTCAAGGCAATATGAGCATGAGTGGAAAGACAGATCAGTTCAGCCTGCAGACCTTGATTGATCTGATGCTGACCCTCAATCCGCTGAATCAAAACCTGATGATTTAAAGGAGGATGTGAAAACTGTAAATGTAGCGCACGATGCTGGCGCTTAAGCCCGAGCTGCTCCAGCAGCATATGGATAGGTTTTGGCATTTTATAGTTATAATTTTAAGCTTTATTATTGTGCGGCAAATTTTAGGAAAAGTTATCCATTTCGTCCAGTTCACGATGCATTTCACATAATTAGGCCTTTAATTTATGACTCTTCAATTAAAAATCTTAAATCGCATGTGGTACATCTTAATTAAAAATATTGCCCAATATTCCCTATTTTTCTGATTATCCTATACGGAACTTGCTGTTACACTCATTCAGATCTCATTCTTCAAGGCCAAAGACATGCTGAAACTCCCTTCTAAATTACCTGATTTGGGCGTGACCATTTTTAGTACCATGTCGGCCTTGGCACAAAAACTCGGAGCCTTGAATCTTTCTCAAGGATTTCCGGACTTTGCAGCGCCTCCTGCCTTGATTGAAGCTTTAAACCGGGCCAGCCAGAATGGATTTAACCAGTACGCACCGGGAGATGGTCTGCCAGTCTTGCGAAGTCTGGTGGCAGATCTCTATCAGCAGCGTGATCAACTGATTATTGATCCTGTCGAGGAAATCACGATTACCCCTGGGGCGACAATTGCGATTTTTTGTGCCATTCAAGCCACGGTGCGTGCCGGGGAAGAAGTGATTATTTTCGACCCGAGCTATGACAGTTATGGACCTGCGGTACAACTGGTCGGGGCAAAGCCAGTGCATATTGCTTTGCAGCATCCTGATTTTTCTGTGGACTGGAATCAGGCCAAAGATGCCATTAATGACCGTACCCGCATGATTATCGTGAATACTCCACATAATCCGAGTGGGAGTGTCTGGTCCAAGGCAGACTGGCAGCAACTGATCGAACTGATTCGCGAGCGCAATATTGTGGTGCTGTCCGATGAAGTCTATGAACATCTGGTTTTTGACGGCGTTCAGCACTATTCGGCCTGGTCATTTCCAGAACTTCGCGAGCGTAGCTTCGTAATTGGCTCTTTTGGTAAAACCTTCCATGTCACTGGCTGGAAAACCGGATTTTGTATTGCTGCACCGGCACTGATGAAAATGTTCAGACAGATTTATCAGTTTGCCAGCTTCTGCGGTGTGACACCCGTTCAGGTTGCCTTGGCGGAATATATGCAACTGCATCCTGAGCATATACCTGAACTGTCCTCTTTTTATCAAAATAAACGGGATTTATTTAACTCATCCATTAAAACATCACGCTTTAAATGGACACCTTCTCAAGGGACTTATTTTCAGAACTTAGATTATTCAGAGATTCGGCCTGAGCTCGATGATTTTTCCATGTGCCATTTTCTGGCAGAACAACATGGGATTGTCGCGATTCCAGTCTCCGCGTTCTACCAACACCCCCCTGCAGATTTACGTCTGCTCAGGTTCTGCTTTGCAAAAAAAGAACAAACCTTGATCCAGGCAGGTCAAATTCTTTCAAAGATTTAACTCATTTTTTAACTAAAAATCTCATAAAATAAATGCCTTAGTTACTTAAAAGCTAAGGCTTTTTTTTACATTCTGCCGAATAATAGCTGCATCAACAAATAGATGATAATTCAATCACAGGATGTCGCATGGCACAGCACTCACTGATTCATCAACAGAATTTATGGAAAGCCTTTCTGGTATTTCTGTTGCCATTAATTGCGACCAATATCCTGCAAAGTCTCTCCGGCACGATCAATACGGTTTTTGTGGGACAAATGCTCGGAGTGAATGCGATTGCTGCTGTTGCCGTTTTTTTCCCGATCCTGTTTTGTCTGATGGCCTTTGTGATTGGTTTATCTGCCGGTTCTACCGTATTGATTGGACAGGCTTGGGGTGGAAAAAATATAGAAAAAGTGCGCTGTGTGGTCGGTTCAACTTTATTTATGACCTTGATTGGCGGAAGTTTGATTGCGCTTTTCGGGGTAATTTTTGCTGAGAATATTCTTTTGGCCCTTGGCACAGATCCTGATGTAATGCATTTGTCCTTGCCCTATGTACAATGGATGCTGGCGGGTAGTCCCTTAATTTTTATCTATATTATTTATACCTCCATCTTGCGTGGCATTGGGGATAGTACCACCCCCCTGTTTGCTTCCGCACTTACCATTGGGGTGGGTTTAGTGGTGACACCGGTCCTGATTGCCGGTTATTTTGGCTTTCCTAAAATGGGCATTATCTCGCCGGCGATTGCCACCATTCTGGGAAATCTGGCGGTCCTGTTGTTTTTAATCCTGTATTTGAACTATAGACAGCACCCGCTCAAGCTCGACTGGGCTTTATTAAAAAATATTCGTCATCAGCCACAGTTGAGCAGAATGATCTTGAAACTGGGGGTTCCGACTGGGGTACAAATGGTCACGACTTCAGTTGCCGGACTGGTGATTGTCGGGCTGGTCAATCGTTATGGCGCAGAAGCAACAGCCGCTTATGGTGCGGTCAATCAGGTCTTAAATTATATTCAATTTCCCGCTTTGTCGATTGCGATTGCCGCGTCTGTATTTGGTGCTCAAGCGATTGGCGCAGGTAAATCGGATCTACTCAATAAAGTCACACGGACTGCGCTGAGTATGAATATCCTGTTTACCGGCGGTCTGGTGATTCTGGCATACCTGTTCTCCAAATATCTGATGGCACTGTTTATTACCGATCCTAAGGTTGTAGTACTGGGACAACAACTGCTATTTATTGTGCTGTGGTCAATTCTGTTTTTTGGCGCCAGTGCCATTTTTGCTTCGATCATGCGCTCAAGTGGAACGGTGACCATGCCAATGCTGATTAATATTTTTGCCATTCTCTGTATTGAAGTTCCCGCCGCTTATCTTTTTAGTCAGTGGTGGGGCCTGGAAGGTATCTGGTATGCCTATGCATTGGCCTTTGTCAGCCTGTGTATTTTGCAGGGACTGTATTATCAGTTTGTCTGGAAGAAAAAAACGGTTGAAGCGTTGATTTAGATGCAAGGTTTTATGTACCTAGAAGTATTACAGTAGCTAACACTCTTAGTCGCAAAAAATAGACCCTATTACAGCGATAAAAAACCCGCTTTCGCGGGTCTGTTCTGCAATTTTTTAAGCAGATTTTTTCTTCTTTTTGCCAAACTGGGTCGCCAGTGCAGTGACATGCTGATAACCGGTCGGCAAGATCCGCTGAATCAGGTCAATTGCTTTGGCATCATTACCGATCAGCAGACGGCGCTTGTCTTTTTGTACCGCCTCCAGAATTTGACGAGCGGCTTCTGCAGGTGGACAACGCAATAATTTATTAAAATTACGGGCTGATTTTTCCGGATTCATACCTAAAGTCAGCAGGCTGTTATTCATTTTTGCAGCATTGGCAATATTGGTACGGATACCGCCCGGATGTACACACAGTGCACTCACCCCACAATTTTCCATATCCAGTTCCTGACGCAGGGATTCAGTAAAACCACGTACCGCAAACTTGGTCGCGTTATAAGCAGACTGGGTCGGTTGAGCAGTCAGACCAAACAGGCTGGAAATATTGATGATATGACCATCGCCGGTTTTCTTGATCAAAGGTAAGAATTCTTTGGTTCCGTAAACTACACCCCAGAAATTGATTCCGACAATCCATTCCAGTTCTTCATAAGATGCCCCTTCAACGGTTGAACCCAGTGCAACGCCGGCATTGTTAAAGATCATATTGACACTGCCATGATCCTGTTCGACCTGTGCCGCCCAATTACGCACCTGCTCCAATTCTGCTACGTTTACTTTCTGAATGGTGACACGGACATCACTTTCTTTGAGCAATTCGAGCGTTTGCGCCAGACCCTGTTCATTAATATCACTCAGAGCCAGATGACAACCCTGCTGAGCCAGTAATACCGCCAGTTGCTGACCAATACCTGAACCGGCCCCGGTAATCGCGGCAACTTTATTGTTAAAATTTTTCATTCAATTTCCTTATGTAAACTACTGCCATTCCATGACAGCAGGATCTTGTTCTGTTGTTTCAGGAGCTAGCACAGATCCTCAATATAGTTTTGACAATATATATTGTCAATAATTATCCCATATCCTTAGAGGCCAAATTTCAGGGCAGCATTTCCATATAGGTCTAAGCGTGATTTATTGTTAAGATATTCAAAATCTTCATGCAGATGAGCATACAGGCCTTATGACCGATTCAATCGACTCAGCAGCAAAATCACGACCCGCCAAAACCAAGGAACGTCAGTTTAAAGGCCTGTCGATGGCTGAACGGCAGCAGGCACGTCGTGAAAAGCTCATCGAAGCCGGGATTGAAGCCTATGGTAGTTATGGTTTTTTTTCAGTTACTGTCAAAGATATCTGCAATGAAGCCAAACTGACTGAACGTTATTTTTATGAATCCTTCAAGAAAAGCGAACATCTGTTTCAGACCATTTTCCTAAAACTGATTGATGAACTGCAACAGAATGTCATGCAGGCCATGATGCAGGCCTCGACAGATCCGAAAAAAATGATCGAAGCCGGTTTGAGTGCGCTGCTCACTACCCTGCGTGACAATCCGCGCATGGCACGGATCATTTATATTGATGCCATGCTGGTACAGGAACTGCATAATCAGGCCACTATTCATGAAACCATGTCACGTTTCGACCGCATGATTCACGCCTTCGTCATGTTGATGATGCCGCAGTTAAATCGTAGTGAGCAGGAAATTTCACTGGTGTCGACCGGTTTAAATGGCTATGTCACCCAAATTGCCATTCGTTGGGTGATGAGTGGTTTTAAGCATTCGCTTGAGGAAGTTTTATCGTCTTGTAGTGTGGTTTTTTTGGCGCTGCTCGAGTCATTTTCCGAGAAAAAATAGCTGTTAAATCCTGTGCTTAATAGGCTTTCCTACATTTACCAGTCAGTTGCAGATTTATGCTGTACTACGGAAATGAGTAAAATTAATTTATGATTTTTTAACAAGTTTCTGCGCTATATTTGTCACAAATTTTTGCGAATATCAGCAGTTTTTCCCTTTCTGCAATGATACTGTCATAATTAGTCTTTGTAATAAGCCTGTCATAAATATAAAACGGTTCACCGTTTACATGAAATAGGGTATTGCGTTGTGAAAGATGACTACATATTAATCGTCGATGACGAGCTCCCGATTCGGGAAATGATCCATACCTCTCTGGATATGGCCGGTTTTCAGTGCTTACAGGCAGAAGATGCCAAGCAGGCGCATCAGATGATTGTGGACCAGCGTCCGGCATTAATTTTGCTGGACTGGATGATGCCGGGTGGTGTGAGCGGTGTGGACTTATGTCGTCGTCTGAAACGTGATGAAAGCCTGTCAGAAATTCCGGTGATCATGCTGACAGCGCGCGGTGAAGAAGACCACAAGGTACAAGGTCTGGATGCCGGTGCCGATGACTACATGACCAAGCCATTCTCGACCCGGGAACTGGTCTCCCGAATTAAGGCGGTACTGCGCCGCGCCAATGCCCTGAGCGGTGAAAAAACCATTGATGCCAATGGCCTGATTCTGGATCCGGTCAGCCAGCGGGTGAATTTTGGTAACAACATTCTGGAAATGGGGCCGACTGAATATCGTTTGCTGGCATTCTTCATGACCCATCCGGAACGTGCCTATACCCGTGCGCAATTGCTGGATCAGGTGTGGGGCGGTAACGTCTATATTGAAGACCGGACCATCGATGTACATATCCGCCGTTTGCGTAAAGTGCTGGAACCTTATGGTGTAGACCGTTTTGTACAAACCGTTCGCGGAACGGGGTATCGCTTTTCGACCCGTTCAGATGTCGCTTTAGGTTAATATCTTTTAAGGTAAATCTTGTTTTATGTATGAACCCTACCCTGTCCCCGAACTGGCACGCGAACATAAAAGAATCCGTTACAGTAGCTTATGGGATTTTGCGAAACAGGATTTACGCTTACTGGCTTTTTTCCTGATTATCGCCAGCTTTATCGGTTTTGGGATTGGGTATTTCTGGGTTTGTATCGTAATTGCTTTCGTGGCGTTCTTTGCGACCCAAATGCGTTCCTTATATCTGGTCAATGAATGGATTTCCAATCGCCCTTATGATGTTCCACCAAATATTGGCGGGATTTGGGGTGCGCTACTTTTCAATGTTTACCGCGCCCAACGTCAGGAACGGATTGTTCAGGCGGAAATGGTCGAACTGATTGATCGTGCACAGTCTTCACTGGTGGCCTTACAAGAAGCTGTGGTACTACTTGATGAAAACCAGCAGATTGAATGGTGGAATCCGGCAGCCGAACGTCTGCTCGGAATCTCCAGTGATGACCGTCGCCGTAATATCCTGACCTTGTTACGCCAACCAAGCTTTATCGAATACTATCACCATATTGATGAATCCCCGGACGGCCTGAAAATGCGTTCTTCGCTGTTTGAAGACCATTATGTGCAGGTCAAAATGACCCGTTTTGGCGGAGAAAGTCGGGTACTGGTCGCTTATGATGTGACCCGGATGCACAATCTGGAACAGATGCGAAAGGATTTTGTCGACAATATTTCACATGAACTGCGCACTCCTTTGACCGTACTCAGCGGTTATATTGAAACCTTTACCGATCAGGAAGATATTAATCCACGCTGGAAACGCGCTTTTGATCAGATGCAGTCGCAAACCCGACGCATGAATGCTCTGGTCAACGACCTGCTGCTGCTGTCACGTCTGGAAAATGATAAGAATATTGCCAAAAACCAGATCATTGAAATGCCGAGTCTGATGAACCAGCTATTCGATGATGCCCAGGCCTATAATATTGATTATGGTCATACCCTGAATCTGGACATTGACAGTCATTGCGATCTGATCGGTTCAGATATGGAACTGGCCAGCGCTTTTAGTAATCTGATCACCAATGCCATCAAGTACACGCCTAAAGGCGGTACCATCACCATCGGCTGGCATGATGATGGTGAATCCGCCTATTTTGTCGTGCAAGATAACGGTATCGGGATTGATCCCAAGCATCTGCCACGTCTGACCGAGCGTTTTTACCGCATCGATTCAGACCGCAGCCGTCGTACTGGCGGTACCGGTTTGGGATTGGCAATTGTTAAACATGTACTCATGCAGCATCAGGCACATCTGGAAATTGAGTCCAAGGAAAACCAAGGCTCTACCTTTAAGGTGATTTTCCCCAAAGAGCGTCTCAGCTTTCCAGAGTAAGATAACCATCAAAAAAGGTGCCATCGGCACCTTTTCTTTTAAGTACTTAAGAGCTGATCTGTTTTTCTTTGGACAGTGCACGCGCATAGGCAGCACGTTGCGACACCCGTTTCAGATAGGCTTGAATCGCTGGATAGCTTTGACCCGTCCGGCTCTGCATGGCCTCCAAAGGAAAACTCATCTGAATATCGGCAAAACTGAAATGACCGGCAAAATAATCATGCTCACTCAAATAGCTTTCCAGAAACTGGATATGATCTTTTAAACGGCTCTGCACAAACTGTTTCTTCACTCCATGGCAGATTTTCTTGGCCACCGGCCGAATCAGCAACGGGGTATGTTTTGGTACAGTGGTCATCACCAGTTGCATTACTAGCAGCGGCATCAATGAGCCTTCCGCATAGTGCATCCAGTAACGGTACTGGGCCTTGTCGGTAATATCTTCTGGACGAAATTGTTGCTTTTCATCATAAGTTTCCTGCAAATATTCCAGGATCGCCGCAGATTCTGCCAGTACCTGAGACTGATCGACCAGAATCGGAGCCTTGCCCAATGGATGGATCTGTTTTAAGGCCGGTGGCGCAGAAAGGTTGGGCTGACGTTTATAGTATTTAACCTCGTAATCCAGTCCTAATTCTTCCATGGCCCACAGAATACGAAATGATCGTGATTGTTCGAGATGATGTAAAACACGCATATTAGACTCATGATTTTATTGTTCTTACTTTCCGAGCATAGCAAAAAGCAGCAGACTCTAGCTCAATTTTTGATGACTGTAATGATATGTATCCTATGTTGCAGATTCACTATTTGAGTTAAATTCAGACAGCACTCCATATTCCTATCATTTTTAGCATTTATCGGGAAGCACGCATCTGGTCTGGAAATGCAGGCGCTTCTAAACGTGGCCCATCATAGGCAGGAATGGAACCAAAACGTTCATGACCTTCAATCCATTGTTCCCGCGCAATTTTAAGTTCCTCTGTCGTACGCCCGACCAGATTCCACCACAGTAAAATCGGGCTTTCAAATGGTTCCCCACCAATCAATAGCACCCGGCTCCCGGCATGAATTTCAGCATTGACTTGCTGCAACCCCGGCTCCAGGATCAGCATATTATCTTCAGTCAGTTCATGCCCATTAATGCTGGCCGTCCCTTCAAGCACCATAAAGCCATATTCAAATTTTGGATTCAGCGGCAAGCGCGCACTGGTACTTTGAGCTGCATACAGATCTACTCCGAGCAATTCACTATGTACTTTAACCGGCGATCTGGTATTTAAATATTCTCCGACCAGCACGGTAAACTCGATACCCTGCTCATTAACGACCGGTAATTCAGGATAATGGTCAAAACCCGGTGCCATATTGATCTTGTCATCCGGCAAGGCAATCCATAATTGCGCTGTATGCATATGCGTTTCACTCTCGGGAGAGACTTCGGTATGTGAAATGCCATAGCCCGAGGTCATCAGATTGACCTGCTTGGGACGAATCAACTGCTGATTTCCCAGACTGTCATTGTGCATCATGCTGCCTTCGATCATCCATGTAAAGGTCTGCAGACCAATGTGCGGATGTGGTCCGATATCCAGACCATCTCCTTGCGGGAAAATAGCCGGACCCGCATGATCCAGAAAACACCAAGCACCTATCATGCGCTTATGTCTGCTTGGCAAGGCACGTTTAATCACGGTGCCCTGTCCGATTTCCGCGCGACGTAAAGGAAACTCCTGAATAAACTGATTCACATACTTTTCACAATCATCAGAATTCGACAGTTCAATATCACTATTATTCGACATGGCTGAGCTTACCTCGGCATTTTCATTCTACTTTTTGAGTGGGTGAGACATGTATTTGACCGATTCAAGATGCCTCTCTGTTCAGGACAATGTACAGGGTCTATGGGCAAAATCTATCCCTGGAAATATTTAGATACGTATAAAACGCCTCACTAGTCCCATCAATTTAAATTCTGAAAAGCTGATGAGATTTATATTCAAAGCCCCAAACTTGAGTTTTAACAAGTCAATCATGATTTAGGTACATGGCGTTATGAGTTTAAATAAACTGAAGATCAACGAATGTCATTAGTCCATGTTTCACGTGAAACGGAGCAACAACAACCAAAGATCCCAATGAATAAGATGATTATTCATGTATTTCAATCACTTTCAATTTTACAAAACACAAATTTTGTTACGTTTTAGCTTTAAAAACTTCCCGGATACCCAATTTTTGGGAGGTTATTTTTTACTCAATCACGGCATAATAGGCACCTATAAAAATAATACTGGACCAGGACATGTCTGCTCAGAATGAGAATATATATTCAACGGCGAATGTATCTTTTCAAAATTCGACGACCGATAAATCACTGAAATTATCTGAATGTGATCTGCAGAACCGTCAGCTGATTGAACAGGCGCTAACAGATCCTCATGCCCGTATTCCTGCCCCGTTTCAGCAGTATTTTCATGATTATGTCTATACGCATAGTCATCATAACTTGCGTCAAATTAACTATCTGGCGCAAATAGCCTTTTTACTGTATTTCTTTGCCGATATCCTGATTATTCCAGACATGTTTTTTATTTCTGGTCTGATGCGCGTCGTTCTGGTTCTGGGCGCGATGTTTTGCTGTTATTACCTGTTTAAAAGACATAAAAACATTCAGATTCTGGACAGAATCTTGCCGATAGGTACCACTGTGGCTGCAGCGGCCTGGATTGGCTTACTCGCGCTTTCAACCAGTCCCCATGTTGCTACCTATATTTATGCCTCTGCGATCTTTATTCTCATCGCCAATCTCTGTGTGCAGACCCAGTTTAAAGTCGCAGTCTATTGCTCCATCTTGATTGCCCTATTTATCATGCTTGGGATATCCAAGTTCATGAGTGCTTCTCAAGCCTTTATTTTTAGTGTGGTCTTTAGTCCACTGTGGTTTTTTAGCATTTATATTAACTGGAATAATATTCTGAATATACGGCGTTCTTTTCTGCGCTCCCTACTTGATGAATGGAACTATCAAACCTTAAAGAATCTGGCACATACCGATGATTTGACCCAGCTCTACAACCGTCGCCATTTTGTCGATATGGCTGAACGCTCTATTCATCAATGGCCTAAACATGCCAGTAGCTGCCTGCTGATGTTTGATGTGGATCATTTTAAAAATATTAATGATAGCTATGGGCATGATGTTGGTGATCGGGTACTACAACTGATTGCTGAAGTGACCCGTAAAGAAATGCGGCATAGCGATGTACTGGCACGTTTTGGTGGGGAGGAATTTATCGCCCTCCTAGAAGATACTCAGCTGCAAGACAGCTGGGTGATTGCAGAAAGAATTCGTTGTGCAATTCAAAAGCAGTACATTTATGTCGAACCCAATCATGCCATCCGGTTCACCATTTCGATCGGTGTAGCAGAACTGGAATCCCATACCCAACCCCTGGAAGACCTGATCAAACAAGCCGATATTGCCTTGTATCAGGCCAAGAAGTCTGGCCGAAACCGGATTGAGGTCTATCATCCAGATATGCTGAATAAGCCCAAGCCTGCGACAGAAAATCCCTGGAATGTATTTAAGCCAGACACTCAACCAGCCCAGTCAACGGCGAATTAAAGCTGGATCATTAGTCTGTTCTATAAGCTAGGATCATCCTTAGAATGCACTAATCGGGGATTTCATTTTATAAAATAAATTTGATTCTTCCACTTTTAAAATATCCAACAAAAGAATAGAATATTTTTTATACAACTATATATAAATTTCATCTTATTCATTTTTATATATTTTAATTTGGGAAGGCTGCATGCCGCATGATAACGAAAAAGAATCACGCACTCTGATTCAGGAGTCTCTTCAAGATCCGCTGGTTCGTATTCCTGCGCCTTTAAAACCAGCCTACTATGCTCATCAGAAAAAACTCACTTTAAAATACTTATTACAGGTTAATTTATTCGCACAGTTGGCATATGCCTCTTATACCCTCGCCGATATTCTGGTGCTGCATGATATTCTCAATTTGCTCATTTTGACCAAAATCAGCTATACCATCCTGATCGTACTGATCACGATCTGGATGTATCACTCTTACCGCAATTTACCTGTGTTTGATTTACTCTTACCTACCTCAATTATTGGCGCAAGTGCCATCTGGTTTTTTAATCTAAATCAGTCTGAAAGTGCTTATACCCTCATTTATCAATATGCCTCCTTGGTTTTTATTGTGTTGGCCAATTTATGTGTGCAGATCCGGTTCTGGCCGTCTTTGATTACTTCGAGTCTGATTACTTTGATGATTTACATCGGTGTATATTTCAATACTCGATCTGACCTGTACCAGATGTTTTTATTTTCCCTGATTTATCTGCCAGTATTGACCTTCAGTCTATATATTAGCTGGAGCTCGACCTTAAAATCACGCATGGTATTTTTGCAGCGTACCCTGAATGAATATAATCGGCAGGCCTTTGAAAATATGGCTCATACCGACTCACTCACTGGCCTGAATAACCGTCGCTGTTTTGAATATCTCGCGCAACAACTGGTACAACAGAATTTTGATCAACCGGTGCCTATGAGTTTACTGGTCTTTGATGTCGATCATTTTAAGCAGATTAATGATCGTTATGGTCATGATATCGGAGATCAGGTCTTACAGACGATTGCTCTAAATACACACAGCGAAATGCGGCAGCATGATATTTTGGCACGCTATGGCGGTGAGGAATTTATTGCATTTTTACCTGAAACCTCTCTGGATGAAGCGCTAAAAGTTGCCGAGCGTTTAAGGCATAAAATTGAAAATATTGTGATCGATTTGGACAGCCAACATCGTTTCAGTTTTAGCATTTCGATTGGTGCTGCCATTCTGGAAAGCTGTGAAACGGATTTGATGACCCTAATTAAGCAAGCCGATATTGCCTTATATCAGGCTAAAGCCAATGGCCGGAATCGGGTTGAAGCTTATGATCCGGATCTGGAGCAAAGTTTAGCTGGAGAGATGCAAAACTGGCAGGTTAAACCGGCATAAGCATCTTTTCCGAAAAGCATAAAAAGAGCGCCGAAGCGCTCTTTTTAATTTGGAAAGTTTATATTTCTAAACTGCCATGCATAGCGTTTAGCATAAAACTTTCAAGCAGCGATGCTGCTTGAAAGTCCTTACTGCCGCGCGCCTAGCGCTTGGCGTAATTTAGGCGGACAGCAGTGCTGTCCGAAACCCCTAAATTACTCCCATTCAATCGTTGCAGGTGGCTTAGACGATACGTCATAAGTCACACGAGAAACGTCAGCAATTTCATTCATGATACGCGTAGAGATTTTGTCTACTAGTTCATATGGCAGGTGTGCGAAACGAGCTGTCATAAAGTCCACCGTTTCTACCGCACGCAATGCAATTACCCATGCATAACGACGGCCATCACCGACTACACCCACCGATTTCACTGGCTGGAATACCGCAAATGCTTGAGCAGTCTTGTCATACCAGCCGCTGTCACGCAGTTCTTGCATGAAGATGTCATCTGCAAGACGTAAAATGTCTGCATATTCTTTTTTCACTTCACCCAAGATACGCACACCTAGACCTGGGCCTGGGAATGGATGACGATAGATCATGCTGTGTGGCAAGCCTAAAGTCGTACCCAATTTACGTACTTCATCTTTAAACAAGTCACGTAATGGTTCAACCAGTTCAAATGCTAGGTCTGCTGGTAAGCCGCCCACATTATGGTGTGATTTAATCACATGCGCCTTACCCTGCTTGCTTGCAGCAGATTCAATCACGTCCGGATAAATCGTACCTTGTGCAAGAAATTTTACGCCATCTAATTTACGTGCTTCTTCAGCGAAGACAGCAATAAATTCACGGCCAATAATTTTACGTTTTGCTTCAGGATCAACTTCACCTGCAAGCGCAGTCAAGAAACGCTCTTCAGCATCAGCACGAATCACGCGGATACCCATGTTGTCAGCAAACATTTGCATCACTTGATCGCCTTCGTTCAAACGAAGCAGACCATTGTCTACAAATACACAGGTCAGCTGATCACCGATCGCTTTATGCAACAGCGCTGCTACTACAGATGAATCCACACCACCAGAAAGTCCTAGTAATACTTTTTCATCACCAATCTGTTGGCGAAGCTGTTCTACACGTAGATCAATAATGTGTTCTGGCGTCCACAGACCGCGACAGCCACAAATTTGATGAACGAAGTTCGACAGTAATTCTGCACCTTTAGAAGTATGTGTCACTTCAGGATGGAACTGAATACCATAGAAACGGCGAGTTTCGTCAGAAACCATCGCAATTGGACAGCTTGGCGTCTGTGCAGTGATTTGGAAGC
This sequence comes from Acinetobacter sp. 40AMC3-4, assembly GCF_049898185.1. Taxonomy (GTDB): domain Bacteria; phylum Pseudomonadota; class Gammaproteobacteria; order Pseudomonadales; family Moraxellaceae; genus Acinetobacter. Next base: position 8,451 of record NZ_JAFCXG010000015.1, on the reverse strand, counting down.
CTTCTGGAATACGGGCAACTTTATCGCCATGGCTCATCCAGACATGCAGCTGGTTTTCACGGTCCTGTAAATTACCGATCAGCTTGTCACGTACAACAATATCTACTTCTGCATAGCCAAACTCATGCACAGTACCTGGCTCAACTTTACCGCCAAGTTGTTCGCACATGGTTTGCAGACCATAACAAATACCCAATACCGGCACACCCAGCTCGAATACCACTTGCGGCGCACGCGGGCTGCCCTCAAGGTGAACGCTCTCAGGTCCACCAGACAAGATGATACCGTTTGGATTAAATGCACGAATGTCTTCTTCAGACATATCATAGGCATACATTTCAGAATATACACCAGCTTCACGGACACGACGTGCGATGAGCTGACTATATTGAGAACCGAAATCCAGAATCAGGATACGATCTTCAGTAATTTGAGTATTGGTAGTCATGACGAACAACTATGAAAGGCAAACGAAAGATAAGCGCCGTATTCTAACATTTTTCAGCGCATTAAGCACACAATTCGCATGAGGTATGCATTTAGTTGATTGCATTATATTTCTAGCACAACAAAGCATCCCTTCGGATGCCTTGTTTGATCTGTCATTTTTATATTTTTAAGCTCAAGATTTAATCCAATTAAGTCTATTTTTATAAAAATCTGAAGATAATATGTAAGAGAAATTTTGGCTCGATTGAAGATGAATGAAGCGTTAATTATTTTACTTTCTGGTACTGACTTTCATGCCCCGGGCTGTTAGGATTTGACCACACTTTTGCTTGTACTGGGCTCATGGAACTGATTGATTTTATCTTGCATGTTGATGATCACTTGCTTGAATTTATCACTAATTACGGGATCTGGATTTATGCCATTCTTTTCCTGATTATCTTTGTAGAAACAGGTCTGGTGGTCATGCCGTTCCTGCCTGGCGACAGCTTGCTATTTGCAGCAGGTGCACTGGCAGCCTCTACTGGTGCAATGGATCCATGGGTGCTGATTCCACTCTTGTTTGTTGCGGCAGTTCTGGGTGACACCCTGAATTATCATATTGGTAAATATATTGGTCCTCGGGTTTTCGAGATCGAATCGCGCTTCATCAATAAAAAACACTTATTGGCGACCCAGCAATTCTTTGCCAGACATGGTGGTAAGACCATTATTTTTGCGCGTTTTGTTCCTTTTGCCCGTACCTTTGCACCCTTCGTTGCCGGTGCTGGCAGCATGAATTACAAATATTTCCTGACCTATAATGTAGTAGGTGCATTTGCCTGGATTAGCTCATTTGTCATTTTGGGCTATATGTTTGGCAATATGCCGATCGTCAAAGACAACTTCACCTATCTAATTTTTGGCATCATTATTTTAAGTGTATTGCCAGGTGTGATTGGCTTTATTCAACAAAAGCTCAAAAAAAGTAAAACAGCTTAAGAACTTTTTACATTAAGATTCTTTTACAGCCTGTGCGTTTAATCCCAGAGCTTGATCAAGAGTGGGATCAGACAAAGCAGGACAAATAAAGCCGCGCCTTTATAAATGAGGCCGGCTTTTATTTTTTCAGATGGACTGGTCAATATGGCCTGACCAAAGACCATCCAGAATATCCCGACCGGAACGGTACTCAAGCTAAAGGCAGCAAAAACCAGAACGAAGTTGGTCGGGCTTTGCCAGGTTTCCATCGGTAAAATTCCAGAGGCCAACAATGCTGCTTTAGGATTTTTTAGGGTAGTTGTAAACATTTGCCAGGGGCGAATCTGCGGATGGTTCTTGCTGTAGCGTTCTAACTGCTGGGCCTTATATAAATGCAAGGTCATCCAGCCCACACAGATGGTACTCAGCACATAAACCAAGCCTTTAAAATTTGGCCAGATCGGTGACGCCAGATGAATCACCAAGGCCCATACATTAATGGCATAAAAATAGCCGAGCAAAATGGCAGGAAGATAGAGACTGGTTTTGGCCTGCCCCTGCTGATGAGCGGAACTGGCCACCAAGGCATTGGCAGGCCCTGGAACCATCAGTACAGCAATGAGTCCTAAAACAAATAACCAATTTTCAATCATCGCAATGAACTTTTCCGGGCCAAGGTTGTAGCTTAATCAATATGGAAGTGGGATAACAAGCTTATAAATTTCAGATTTTTATATAGTCTGGTCAATTTCCCGTGAGTTTTATCTTAATTTAAACTGCCCTATTCTTGATGAAAACAATAAAAAATGCCGACCTAAAGTCAGCATTTATCCGTTTAATGTTGAATGATTTATTTAGGCGTCGCCTGCTGAACGATGATCGGACAGTTCTTATAACGCGCGGCCTGTACAATCGCTTCCTGCTCGCCTAAAAGCCGTGCCAGTTCGGTTCTTTTGGTATCGGATGACTGTCCCATATTGACCGAAACACTCGGGCCAATACCCCAACCACCGCGACTGCCCCAGCCACCACCAAGACCAACGCCTACACCGACGCCAGTACGTTTCGGTGGCTCAACGCCATTGTCGATATACTGCTGAATACGGTTATATTCACCCTGTAGTTGCGAACAACCCAAAGTCTGATACAGGGTTGGCGACACATAAGTCGGTTTTACCGGCGTTGCACAGGCACTCAGTAATGCAAGTGCAGCAATACTCAGGCTTATTTTCACAAGTTTCATAGCTAACTCGATCTTAATTCTGCTCTATCTCATTGAACAACGATTGATAGGCCTGAGTCAATTTATGATCAGTAGCCAAATGAATCAAAGGCTGATTTTTCTGATGAGATTCTTTCATCAAGATCGACGGTGGCAACATACTGTCGAGGACCGGTAAGCCTTCATCTTTGAGCTGTTGTACCACTTCACGCGGTAATTTGGCCTGTGCCTGAAACTGGTTCACGACAATCCCTTCGATTTCCAGCCCTTCATTATGGTCATCCTGGGTTTCAATGACATTTTCAATCAGGGTCTGTAGGGCACGTTTAGAAAATACATCACAGTCGAAGGGAATCAGCACGCGGTTCGCCGCAATGAGAGCAGAGAGGGTAAAGAAATTGAATGCAGGCGGTGTATCAATAAATACCCGGTCATAATGCCCCGACAGTTGTTGCAAGGCATCTCGTAGCTTATAAATCTTGTGCTTGGACTCCAGTGCATGGGCCAATGCACCCAGTGTTGGGCTAGCCGGAATAACATCCAGATGTTTAAAAGAAGATTGATGCACATAGCTTTCCAGACCTTTGCTACGACTTTTTAAAATCGAGCCAATCGCATTACCAAGCAAGCCCTTGCTTTGCTGATTACCGAGTACATCTTCAAAATAGTTTTCGATATTCGGTTCGAGTGCCGGCTTGTCACTAGAATACGTCGCATCATCACCCAGCACATACTGGCTAGAGTTGGCCTGCGGATCCAGGTCAATCAATAAGGTTTTTAAACCCTGATGTGCACTGATCGCTGCCAGATTGACAGTAATACTCGACTTGCCTACCCCACCCTTTTGATTAAATACCACACGTGTACGCATGTCCCCCTCCTCACATTTTTAATTACTTTTACAACATTTGTATTTTCTAATTATTTGCATGGACTGGCTGTGCTGATCATCACAGCCAGCCTGCTTTTAGCCAAAATTCGGCTTGATCATCACCAAAGCCAGAATAGACACCAATGAAACTACAGCAATAACTAAGCCAGCCCGACGCTGCGACAGCAAGATCGAATCATCTTTTTTATAGGCTTTGCCTAGCGAGGACACCAGCACCAAAAATAAAATGACTTTGGCATAGAACCAAGGCTGTACATCAAAGTCTTTCAGGACGAGCGATACTATACCGGTCAGTGCAATCACCGTGATAGCTAAATGCTGTAAAGCGACTAGCGCTGTACGTGCTACCGGATTAGGCATATTTCCCTGTGTGCCGACAAACAAGGTCAAGGCACGGGCAAGAATGGCGACAATCGCCAGTCCTGCTACCGACATATGGATAATCTTGACTAAAAGTTGGGTTTCCATCATGTCCTCTTAGTTTTTAGGTGCGTGTGCACAAGCAGGACTGGTCGTATCCTGACCTGCCCATTCTTCAGGCAAAAATGCATGAATGGCCAGCGCATGAATCTTGTCTTTTGACAGCAGATCACCCGCAGCAGCATAAACTTTCTGATGACGCTGGACGGGGCGCAAACCGGCAAATGCCTGACTCACAATCACGGTTTTAAAATGCGATTCTTTTCCCGGGAAATAACCACCATGACCCGAAGACTCATTCACCACTTCCAAATGGGTTGGGGATAATTGCGCCAAACGATCTTTCAGTTGTTGTTCTAAGCTCATGGCCTGACTCCAATCTTCAAAAATATGGTCTCAGTATACCTTGTTCTGCCGAGTATTTCGGTAATCTGTTCAGATGCAATCCGTTGATTGTGGCGAAAATTTATTGATTTTTATATGAATATTGGTTATTTATTGTCTGGTCTACAGCATTTTGCTTTTATTTTATGCAATTGATGCAAGATTTTTAACAAAGGTGTTGACCACATTTTTGCATGCTGTATTATACACGGCATGCGGGAATAGCTCAGTTGGTAGAGCATAACCTTGCCAAGGTTGGGGTCGGGAGTTCGAGTCTCCTTTCCCGCTCAAAATTTTTTCATTTAGTTTTTTCATTTAAAAAACTTTATAGACTCCGCGGGAATAGCTCAGTTGGTAGAGCATAACCTTGCCAAGGTTGGGGTCGGGAGTTCGAGTCTCCTTTCCCGCTCCAGATTCTAAAAAAGCCCTGATCGAAAGATCGGGGCTTTTTTTATGTTGATGTTATTTTTTTAAATGATCCTTTCATTTTTGTTTCACTCAATAACAAATTCTTAAAGTACTTTCTGATTTTATAACCAAGATGTGACCATAGTACCCCCCCTACGGCAATAAAAAAGCCCTCATCAAAAGATCAGGGCTTTTTGATATTCCATCAATGAATCAGATGAAAGCAGGCTAGCGCAAAAAAACTAGCGATGATAAGAATCCATCTTCAATACAATTAAAAGGTAATTCGCTGATAATCACGGTATTGCGGTGTCCAGAAATTATGCTCTATTGCTAGCTGCAATTCTTCTACACTGACTTTCGGTGCTACTCCGTCTTCAATCGCAGCAAGTGCCACTTTTAAGGCAATCTGCTTCGAAATTGACTGTAAACAATCCAGATTCGGCAATAAATCTGCCTGAGGATCTTTCAGTTTCGGAGAACAGTCCGCCAAGGCATTACTCGAGGCCATCAGCATATTATCCGTGACACGTTTCGCACCTGAAGCAACTACACCCAGACCGATACCCGGAAAAATATAAGAGTTATTGCATTGGGAGATATGATGAATCTGTCCCTGATAATTCACTGGTGCAAATGGGCTACCTGTCGCAATCAATGCTCTGCCATTGGTCCATTGCAAGATATCGGCCGGAACAGCTTCTACGCGGGAAGTCGGATTAGATAAAGGGAAAATAATCGGCTGTACACTATTTTCAGCCATGGCTTCAATCACTTCCTGAGTGAATAAACCCGGCTGTCCAGATACGCCAATCAATACCGTCGGTTTGGCACGCTTAACTACATCTAGCAGAGAAATCATGCTCTCTGCATCTGCCCAGCTTTCTACATTTTCAAGAGGCTGTGCCAGTTTGCGCTGGAAGTCCAGTAAATTCGGCTGATTCTCTGTGATCAGACCAAAGCGGTCGACCATAAACACGCGTGCACGCGCTTCAGCATCACTCAAGCCCTCAGCAACCATTTGCTTAATGATCTGTTCTGCAATCCCGCAACCGGCTGAACCAGCACCCAGAAAAGTAACCACCTGATCTTTAAGCTGTTTGCCTGCTGCGCGCGAAGCAGCAATCAGGCTGCCCACAGACACTGCTGCGGTGCCCTGAATATCATCATTGAAACAACAGATTCGATCACGATACTTTTCCAGTAAAGGCATGGCATTTTTCTGTGCAAAGTCTTCAAACTGAATTAAGGCATCTGGCCAGCGCTGTTGAATCGCCTGAATCACCGTTTCGACAAAAGCATAGTATTCATCGCCATTGATTCGCGGTTCACGCCAGCCCATATAAATCGGGTCATTCAACAACTGCTGATTATTGGTACCGACATCAAGAGTAATCGGTAAGGTATAGGCCGGACTGATCCCGCCACATGCGGTGTAGAGTGCCAGTTTTCCAATTGGAATCCCCATACCACCAATGCCCTGATCTCCAAGACCCAGAATGCGCTCACCATCTGTGATCACAATCACTTTCACGTTCTTTTTATTGATATTGTGAATAATCTGGTCGATCTGATCACGGTCAGGATAGGAAATAAAAATCCCACGATGACGACGATAGATATCAGAAAAGCGCTGACATGCCTCACCCACAGTCGGGGTATAGATAATCGGCATCATCTCACTGAGGTGATTTTCAATCAGATGGTAAAACAGGGTCTCATTGGTATCCTGAATATTCCGCAAATAAATATGCTTGTTAATATCACTGCTAAAAGCACAATACTGCTGATAAGAACGCTGACTTTGCTCCTCAATCGTCTCGGTGACATGAGGAATCAAGCCATGCAAGTTAAAGCTTCTACGCTCTTCTTCAGAAAATGCAGAGCCTTTATTGAGTAGTGGGAGTTCTAGCAGAGTATTTCCAGCATAAGGAATATATAAAGGGCGTTTACTGTTCAAATTTTCTCTGGGCATTATTTAACTCATCTAATCAATCTTCGGCAGTTCTGCCAAAATAATGACATCACTCTCGTTATTTTATATAGCTTATCCTGATTTTAGCCGCTTGGGTCATTTAGCAAATTTATAATACTTGTAGCAGGATTTTATAATCTGATAACACTCATTTTCAGCCAGGTTCTGAACGGTTTTTTAAATTAACCCGTATTCGTATTTTTAATTTAAATCGGTAGCAAGATCTGTTTGACAAAAAACCTCAGCTCATCAAGGATAAAGCATAAATTTAATAAGATGAACGAGTATAAAAATGAGTGAACTGCAACCGCTTTATCAGCCCGATATTCTGGGGACAGGTTATGAGCAAGCGACCTTAAACTTTCCTGATGATTATGAGGGCAAAGTCGTAGCAACCCTAATCCGTAAAAAAGCAGCCCAACCTACAAAAAAAGCAGTTTTATATATTCACGGCTTTATCGATTATTTTTTTCAGACCGAAATGGCAGAGCGCTTTAATCAGCATGGTTTTGATTTTTATGCGCTGGATTTAAGAAAATACGGACGTTCGATTCTGCCGCATCAAAAATATTATAACGTGTATGACCTTGCTGAATATAATGCAGAAATTACCCAAGCCCTCGACATTATAGCAGCCGAGGGTCACGATGCTGCCCTGCTCTGTGGTCATTCTACCGGCGGCCTGACCACGACCTTGTATGCGGCACATCATCCGCAGCATTCTTTAATTAAAGCACTTTGGGTCAACAGTCCATTTTATGACTTCAATATGAATCCGATTAAACGTGCGCTTGGCATTCCGCAACTGAGCAAACTGGCCAAAATTTTTCCCAACCTTCAATTTCCAAGCGAGCTGAACAAGTGGTATGCCACTAGCCTGCATAAGGATTTAAAAGGCGAATGGGACTTCAGTCTGGACTGGAAAAAGACCCGCTACCCGATGGTTCGGATCAGTTTTATTCGTGCCATTCATGAGGCACAGAAGGAAATTCATCGCGGTGTTCAGCTCGATGTTCCGGTATTGATCATGCATTCGCATCAGACTTTATATCCTAAAAAATGGGGCAAAGCCGCACAAAGCAGTGATGTGATTTTAGGCATTAAAGACATTCAAAAATATGCCAAAAAAATTAAAGGCGATGTCACGGTTCAAAGTATCCAGAACGGTTTACATGATCTGGTACTTTCAGAGCAATCTGTACGTGAGAAGGTTTATCAGCAACTGTTTCAATGGCTGCATGACAAAGGGCTTTAGATAAACGTGGAAGGAGAAATGAAACTTACCCTCATTTCTCCTGCTTGGCTTCTTTTGAATCCTTATTAGGTTGGAATGTAATTAAGCACATTGAAAATATGCCAATTTTTCGATGGTTTATAAGTGCTATAATCCCTTGTTTTTAAATTTAAAATTTATAACCTTTATTGTTCTACTGCTTGTCTCCAAATATTGTCTTTTGTAGCAAGCCTGTAAACAAACAACCGCCCGTCTTTTTCCCTCTTTATAGTAGAGCTGAATGCAGAAGCGCCTATATTTTTTGATCGGCAACATGCGCGCAGCCTGCACCACTAACAATCATATAAAGGAATAGATTATGCGTTATGCAGACCCCAATACTGACGGTTCAAAAGTTCATTTTAAAGCACAATACGATAATTTCATTGGCGGCGAATGGGTCGCTCCAGTCAAAGGTGAATACTTTGACAATATCTCTCCGGTAGATGGCAAAGTCTTTACCAAAG